>SKJK01000305.1 GCA_007121995.1 Desulfobulbaceae bacterium | reverse complement strand
GTTGTTCCCTACTCCTCGATCTCCTCTTCTCGTTCCCTGTACCACTCAGGTTCCGGTGCGCAGCCGCCCCTTGATCACCTGCCAGAGCCCCAAGGTGCAGGCAATTGAGATCGCACCCATCTGTCCCAGCATGGCAATCTTGTCACCCCATTCAAAAGAAAAAAACCACATGGACAGCGCACCAATGGAAAAAAAGACAAACACCATCAGGGAGGAAGCAGCCCCGCTGTCCCGGTCCACCTGTTCAAGAATCAGGTTATTCCCGGGTGGACGACAGAAAGAAAACGAAAAAGTCAAGAAAAACATCGGCAGGGTCAGCCCCCAGGGCGGAGGCAGTATCGGCAGCAGCAGCAGCAATGATGCACACAACATTCCCATGAAGCCGAAGGGCAGAAGCTGCAGGGTCGCATACCGGCGGGCCAGCTTAGAGAAAGTAAGAGGCGCGAGGACAAAAGCCAGAGCGTTGAATCCGAAAAAATACCCAAACTGCCGCTCGTCATAGCCGAACTGGGTGATATAGAGATCGGCAGACCCACCGATAAAGGCAAAAACAGGGATACCGGTGAGCGACAAAGTCAACATCAGCGAGATGTACCGACCGTTTCGCAGCAGACGCAGATAACTCATCCCCACCTCTCGGTAGCCGGCGGGACTCCTCTCCTGCAGGGATTCGTCCATGCGCCAGACTCCGATCAGAGCAAGAGTGCCTAACAGGGCCTGGAGCAGAAAAATCCACCGCCAGGACAACAGTTCAATGATCCAACCGCCCAGTACAGGGGCGATCATTGGTGCAGCGGCGACAATTACGCCGATCTGAATAAAAATCCGTTGCCGCTGGGGCCCGGCAAACCGGTCCTTGCAGATAGCAAAGACAATGGCTGAAGCTGCCGCGGCACCTGCTCCCTGGAGAAACCGTCCCAGCACCATCATCCCGGCGTTTTGCGCCAGAGCACACCCCAGGCAGGCGACAATGAACACTCCGACCCCGACCAGCAAAGGTGGCCGCCGGCCATAGCGGTCGGAGAGTGGGCCGTATATAAGAAGAAAAGCACAATAGGTCATGAAAAAAATGACCAGGGTGAGGTTGATGGTCACCAGAGGCACCTGCCATTCCCGTTGCAGCAGGGGCAGTGCCGGCAGATACATATCGGTGGCCAGTGGTGGAAAGGCTGACAACAAGGCCAACAGCAGGATGAGAGGTGGGAAACGGTTGCTGAGGTGGTGGATAATATGCATCCGGCTACTCCCCTTGCAAAGGGCTATCAACACGGGAGGGAGACAACCGACACCGATCCCAGATGGGAAAACCGGGCCCTTGAGACAGGACATTTCCCATTGGCACAATAAGGTACCCCCATCCAGCAACGACAAACAAAGGAGAGAGGAAAATTTATGGACCTGCCTGGAGTGTTTTCCGTGTGCCCGAACTCAGACGTTCCAGGCGCAGGCGATGTCGATGATCAAAAAGCTGTTGCTCCAGCCATCTGATGGCGACCATGGTTCCGAATCCGGTGCCCGCGCAGATCAGGAACATAATCAGAATCTGATACTGCACTGCATCAAGAGGACTGGAGCCGCCAAGGATCTGACCGGTCATCATTCCTGGTAAACTCACCACTCCGGCGGTGGCCATAGCATTGAGAATCGGCATCATACCGCTACGGATGGCCTGCCGTCTTATCTCGGCAACCGCCTGCGTGGCGGTCTGGCCCAGCATCAAACGCTGTTCAATGATGTGTCGCTGCTGCCACAGCGTCTCGGTCATCCTGTCCATGGCCAGGGCCACACCGGTCATGGTATTGCCCAGGAGCATGCCCAGTAAAGGGATGGCGTAGCGGGGTTCATACCAGGGTGTCTGACCTATGATAACCAGCAGAGCCAGAAGGGTGACCGTGAAAGAAGAGATAAACATCGCCCCGGTACCGATCAACCAGCCGTGTATGCCGCGAAGGGCTCGCTGTTGCCGGGCAATGACCTCCCTGCCCGCAACCAGCAGCATAATCGTCGCCAGAAGCAGCAAGGGGCCGGGATGAACGTGAGCGAAAAGCAGGCGAAGAACATGCCCGATGAGCAACAATTGGACCGTGGTTCGAGCCGCGGCAATAAAAATCTGCCGGCCCAGGCCCAGGCGCAATCGCCAGGACAACAACCCAAGCAGGAGCAGCAGAGAAGCTGCCAAGGCCAGATCAGTGGGAGTAAGTGGTTGAACGTCCATCCTGCACCACTCCGGTATCGACGAGCAATCCCTTGTTTTCCATGAGAAAGCGCCGATGACAGACCCTGCCGAGCTGCACGGGATCATGACTGACCCAGAGCATCGGCACGTTGTTGTTTTGACTGTATCGTGTCAGCAACTCTTCGACCCGGCTCACCGAACACTGGTCCAGGCTGGCCGTGGGTTCATCTAAAAGTAAACAGTGCGGTTGATTGGCAAGGAGACGAATAATCGCCAGCCGCTGTTTTTCACCGGTTGATAGTCGGCTGACATGCCAATTACCCACCGAACGGTCAAACCCCAGGCCGACCAGAACATCATCTTGCACCGCGGCAAAATCAGCGAAATGCTCGCCCACAGACTCCAGCCACCAACAACTCTCCGCCGGGAGCAGGGCGACCATCCGCCGCCACAAAAAGGCTGCCACCTCGTCAGCCTGAACCTCGCCCAATCGCATGGTACCGGTTCGCTGATCGAGATCGGCAATGGCCCGGAGGAGAAGACTTTTTCCCGTTCCTGAGGCTCCTCGGAGACCAACGCATTCGCCGCCCGCGATGTGGAAGGAATACGGGCCACGGTCGAGAAAGCAGAGGTTCGTTATTTCCAGATCCGGCATAATTTTCCACTGCCTTGACGTTCTGCATTCAACCCTGCTGTGCCGTTTTTTCCACCCCTTTCCCGCAAGCGGTTTTCTCGATGCAATTGGCTCTTTTGCACATCACCCCCCTTAGAAGAGTGGCTTGTCATCCTTGATCGGCAAGATCACCGTGAAGGTACTGCCCTCGCCGGCCCTGCTGCTGACCTTAATCGTACCTTGATGCTTTTCTATGATATTTCTGGCAATGGCCAGTCCCAATCCAGTACCGCGGTTTTTGTCGGTGTAGAAGGGGCTGAAAATCTGTTCGATCTTTTCCGGGGCAATGCCAACACCGGTGTCTGATATTTCCAGAGAAACGGTCAGAGGGTCAGGACCTGGGCCAGTGCGAAGCCGCATGTCCCCCCCCTCCGGCATCGCCTGGATCGCATTAAAAACAATATTGAACACTACCTGATAGATCTGTTCACTGTCCATGGGAATCTCGGCTAGATTCGGATCCAGGGTGGCATGAACCCGAACTGCTTTCTGTTTAAGTTCCGGACCCATAAAACGAAGCACCCGATCGACCAGTTCATTGAGCGAGGACAGCACCCGCCGCGACTCGCGAGGGCGGGCAAAATCGAGAAACTCACGGACAATGCGATCGAGCCGCGCGGCCTCCTCGACAATAATACCGGCCAGATGTTCATTGCCGGGAGCTACCTTACTGATTCGATTGCCGAGAATTTCGGCGGTGGAACGGACAATGCCCAAAGGATTTTTAATCTCATGGGATACCGCCGCCACCATTTTACCTAAAGAGGCAAGTCGTTGTGCTTCGTTGAGCTGTTCCTCCAGCCGTAATCGCTCTTCCGCCCTCTGCGCCATAATACGATTGGCTTTCACCACGATCAGGCTGAGAATAGTGAAAAGGATGGACATGATGGTCAACGAAAGAACAATGACCCGGGCCTGCAGGCTGATAATCGCGCCGAGGTCCTCAGAAAGATCCTGGACCACTTCGATGACCCCCATGATCTCTCCGGTGTGCTCTCCAAACCTGTTCTCCTGGCGAAAGGGGACATAGGTCTTTAACGTGCCGTAGACGGTATCAGTGCCGGGGAGCAGGCTGAACAGGGAACCACCGGTAATAAGCACCGAATTGCTTTCACCTTTCAAGGCCTTCTGGTATTCGAGTCCCCCCATATCAGGTTTTCCCATCAACTCGACATTGGTCGAGTAGGCGATCATGTTCTGGCGTGAATCGAAAATGGTGACCGAATCAATGCGCATCCCACGGGTGATATTGCTGACGATCTGGTCGAGACGTTCAAACTGCGCCTGCTCCGACAAGGCAATGCGGCCGTAGCGAACTACGGTGGGCAGCACGAACTGCAAAAACACCTGCCGGTTGAGATTATCGGCAAACAGTCGTGAATAAGCCTCGCTACGCTGGAGGAGGACGGTCTTAGCGTTAAGCGAAATCATCCAGGAAAGGAGAAAGGAGGCAATCAGAATGAGCAGTAGTGAGGTAAAGGCAAAGTATTTAACCAGTTCAAACGGCAACAAGGTGCCACTGCTGTCGCCTCTGCCTGTTTTTTTCCGCAAACAAAAGCGGTCAGGCCTGATCATCTGCATGACAAACACCGCAGCGCCGACAGGACAATGGTTCGCAGGGCCCGGTGCCGACCCCGGCCATCGCCTTTTGCAACTCCTCCCACAGATACCCGTCGCGGATACCATGATCAACCAGATCCCAGCACATCCGTTCATCTCGGCTGCGTTGACGGATCGCATATTGCCACGGATCCAGCCGTCGGTGCCGCAGAGCTTGTTTAAAAGAAAAACGGCCCGTGCCGATATCGAGCAGGGCTGGAGCAATACGTCGGTCTGCCCGGGAAAAAACCGCCTGCTGCAATGCCTGGTCAGGATGGTCGAATTTAAGTCGTATATTGGCCTTTGTGCTCAGCATACGACGAAGATAGCGAATTTTTGCTTTCAACGCCATAACAACGGATGCGGTGTCTCCGGGGTCGGCATGAGTGATCTGGCCGCCAAAGGAACAATACTGGAATGGTGTCCAGGGCTTGGGGATAAAACAGTTTATGGACAAGGTCAATTCCGTTACCCTGCCCCTGGCTCTGCCAGCAGGCAGGATCATGGTCTGGAGTCGACCTACCAGCTGAATCAGTTCATCCAGGTCGGTTTCGGTTTCAGTGGGCAAACCAATCATCACATACAGCTTGAGATGCACAATACCGGTTTCAACCAGTCGAACAGCTGCGGTCAGCAGGGTTTCTTCGTCCAGCCCCTTATTGATTAATCGACGCAACCGCTCTGAACAGCCATCCGCGGCGATGGCTGCACTTTTCAATCGGGACTTGGCAAGCAGAGACAAGGTCTGAGGCGAAATACGATCCGCCCGTAGCGAGGAAAAAGAGAGTGAACAATTGCTGTGCTCCAGCCAGGCAGCAATTCTATCGATCGTGTCAGCCTGGGCCATTTCCATACCAAGCAGACCGATTCGGTCCACAGCGGCTGGACGATTATCAAGCCCCTGGACAATGGCCTCACTGCTCCACATCCTGGGCGGACGGTAGATAAAACCGGCAGCACAGAAACGGCACCCACGTCCGCACCCCCGGCCAAGCTCCACCATGAACATATCCAATTCAGCTTCAGGAGAATGCAGAGTCGAATGAGCAGCTTGATCGGTGCTATCAGTGTACACTCGCTTAATGTGCTCCGGCAATCCGGATGCGATTTGAATACCTTGCACCGCTCCGTTGTCAGCATACGAAAAAGCATAGAAAGCCGGGGCATAGCAACCGGGAAGCGATACGGCAACCTGCCTGACCAGTTCCTGCCTCGAGGTCGTTTGCCAAGCAAACAATTCTTTGACCAATGGTGCCAGCACCGGTTCAGCTTCTCCCAGAACCATAAGATCGGCAAAGGCGGCCAGTGGCTCCGGATTCATGAACACACCGACCCCGCCCAGAACCACCAGCGGTGATCCCGGACCGATGGATTCTGGTCTTGAGACGGCAAAAGGCTCAACACCACCCGCAGCCAGCATGGCGGCCAGACGGGGATAATCATGCTCAAAACTGATTGACCCGAAAACCAGGGGGAAATCGATCAATGGCCGGGATGATTCCAGCGAACGGAGAGAACCGTGCTGATCAGGGTAGACAAAACGTTCACAAACAACACCATCCATCAGGTTAAGCAAAGAATACACCAGCTGAAAACCGAGATTGGAAACAGCAACAGTGTATGTATTGGGGTAGAGCAGCGCCACGGGGACCCGGCCCTTCCATTTTTTCCGGACAGTTCCGGTCTCAGCAGCTAAAGAAGTGATCAATAAGATAAACCAGAAAGTGAGAGGAACAAAAAGAGATGGGCACCCCCTACCATCTTAGGAAAATGATCAGGGAGAGGAACGGAAGGAGGTGCCCCGGATGCACCTGGTGCACCCGTTTTTTCAGGTTGGTCAGGATACAGCCTGCATCAATCGGCAAGCGACTGCCACCCATTGCAGCTAAGGTCATGAACAGGCGAACATGGAGTCACATCAGGACGGCTGGCGCCAGCCCCTCAATCTGCCCGACTCAGTTGGCTTTCTTGCGCAGATAGGCCGGTTCGTCATACTCATTGACTTCGTGGTCCTCGAAAATTGGCCTGGGCATGCGCGGCAAACCTTTGGGCAGCAGATTTGGCTTGGCAATGCTCACCGGCGTATTTTCAGAAAGAGCGACATCTTCTTCGTCAAAGTGCTTGGGAGTCCGCGAACGCTGCAGTTTTGCTGTTTGTTGTGGGTTTTTCCGATTACGCACTACTTCGAGTTGGGAAATTTCCGGCTCTTCGATACTGGCGATACCGGTGGCGATCACCGTAACCCGCAACTCCTCTCCGAGAGATTCGTCGAACAGAGCGCCAATGATGATATTGGCCTCATCATGTGCTTTTTCCTGAATAAGGGCTGAAGCTTCCATGAATTCGTTCATGGTCAAGGTTGCCTCGGCCGCCGAGATATTAATCAAAATACCGCGAGCACCGTCAATGCCGACATCCTCGAGAAGCTGGTTGTCAATAGCCCGCTTAGCCGCTTCTGTGGCTCGGTTTTCTCCCACTGCGGATCCAGATCCCATGATGGCCGGACCGACTTCCTTCATAACAGTTTTCAGGTCGGCAAAATCGACGTTGATATGACCCGGCAGGTTAATAAGATCGGTAATGCCCTTGACTGCATGCAACAGGACGTTATCCACCATCCTCATCATATCGACCAGGGTGGAATTTTTATTCATCAGGCCAAGGAGCCGGTCATTGGGCACGGTGATGATGGTGTCGGCATATTCCTTAAGCTTTTCCCAGCCCTCCTCAGCATTGCGCATCCGCTTTTTCGCTTCAAAATAAAAGGGCTTGGTGACCACCGCCACAGTGAGGGCGCCGGACTCCTTGCTCAGTTTGGCGATCACCGGAGCAGAGCCGGTGCCTGTACCGCCGCCAAGACCCGCGGTGATAAACACCATATCCGCACCCTTGATCACATCTTTGAGATCTTCGGCGCTCTCCAGAGCTGCTTCTCTACCCATTTCAGGGTCAGCTCCGGCCCCCATGCCTTTGGTGATACCCGGCCCCAACTGCAGACAGGTATCGGCTCTGGATTTTTCCAAGGCCTGCATGTCCGTATTGGCTGAAATGAACTGTACCCCTGCCAACCGATTTTCAACCATAGTGTTGATGGCGTTGCCACCACCGCCGCCAACTCCGATTACCTTGATAACTGCAACAGATTCTTCTTCGGCCATTCTAAACGGCATAACGCTCTCCCCAAAAAGTTCCCCGTTTACATTGTTTCATCTATACCACTCACTTCGGCATCTCTAAAGAAAAAAACAATTCCTCAAACAATATTTTTCAACCAGCTTTTCACCCTGCCCACCATGCCAACACGTTCCTTGGGGGCATAGGTTTTTGCTTTACTACCGTACAGAACCAGTCCAACACCAGTCGTACACCGGGGAGACCGGATGTCTTCAATCCGCCCCCCGACCCCCATTGGATAGCCAATACGCACCGGCAGATCAAAGACCTGCTCGGCCATCTCAACAATATTCGCCAGCAAAGCTGTCCCACCAGTGATGACAATACCGGCATTGATCCGATTACGGTATCCGGAAACGCTGATGTTTTTATTGACCATCTGCAGGATTTCCTCTATCCGCGCTTCGAGGATCTCCACCATAATCCGCTGTGAAACCTTGCGTGGCTTGCGGTCCCCGACAGTGGGCACCTCAATGATATGGTTATCCTTGATCATGGACGACAAAGCACCGCCGTAGAGATACTTCAATTCTTCGGCTTCCTGCAGGGGAGTACGTAATCCCACGGATAAATCACTGGTGAGATTGTTACCGCCCAGAGCCAGTTCCCAGGTGTGTTTGATGGTCCCGTTACAGAAAATAGCCAGATCGGTGGTGCCGCCGCCGATGTCGATCAAGGCCACGCCAAGTTCCATCTCATCCTTGCCGAGCACGGTCAAGGAAGAAGCGACCGATTCAAGCACGATCTCGGCGACCCCAAGACCAGCACGGTTGCAGCTGGTCACGACATTATGCAGGGCCGTGACATCAGCGGTGACAATGTGCACATTGGTGACTAGACGAACCCCGGTCATGCCCAGCGGAT
>SKJK01000259.1 GCA_007121995.1 Desulfobulbaceae bacterium | reverse complement strand
TGCCGCTACCCAAAACCGAAAATCTCATTACCTGTTCCCCGGAACCATTATTTGAGGCCGGTGTGACCGAAACCGCCTCTTCCCCGCGCTGTGTCATGCAGGCTGGATCGTAACGTCCAGGAAGCTCGGACCACAGGAGCCAGGACCATTTGCGCGATCCGGTCGCCTCGTCGGATGGTGAAGGATGTTCGACCGAGATTAATCAAGGCAACTTTGATTTCCCCCCGATAATCGGCGTCTATGGTTCCGGGGGCATTCACCACTGTGATACCGTGACGCACCGCCAATCCGGACCGTGGTCGAATCTGCAATTCATAGCCCGGGGGAAGGGCCACGGCAAAGCCACAGGGAAAGAGCCCGATGGCTCCCGGAGTCAGTGTCTCAGGGGCCTCAATAGCCGCACAGATGTCCATTCCCGCAGCCAGTTCCGTCGCGTAGGTTGGCAACGATAAATCAGCGCATTGCTCTGGGTTCAGCCAGAGACAATCAACGAATACGGTTTTCATCTTCCTCCTGCATGTAGTCCGCGGGATGCAGGGGAGGGTATCATTACCCAGCATCCGGTGAAAACAGTTTCACCCGCCATTTGGTTCATACAACAGATTTCACAAAAAAAGCCGGCCCCCCTGGAAAGGGAAGCCGGCTCTCAGGAATTGTAATCAGGCCCGATCCAAAGACTTATTGTTCGCCCTCGGCAAGTGCCGCCTTACGGCTCAAGCGAATGCGGCCGCGATTATCAACATCAATCACCTTGACCCGGATAATATCCCCTTCCTTAATCACATCAGTGACATTTTTAACCCGCTCGTTGGTCAATTCGGATATATGGACCATGCCGTCGGTGCCAGGAAAAATCTGCACAAAAGCGCCAAAATCCTTGATGGTCCGCACTTCTCCCTCGTAGATCCTGCCCACCTCCGGTATGGCTGTGATCTGTTCGATTCGTTTGACCAGGGCACTGGCTGTTTCGGCATTGGCACTGAAAATCTTGATGGTACCGTCATCATCAACATCGATCTTCGACTCGAATTCCGTGGTCATTTCCCGGATGATTTTTCCTCCAGGGCCAATGATATCACGAATTTTGTCGGGATGGATCTTCATGGTCACATATTTGGGGGCATGCTCGGAGACCACCGCTCGAGGTGAACTGAGTGCTTCTTCCATTTTCTCCAGGATGTGAATCAGACCCGATTTTGCCTGGTTCAGGGCACGGCCCATTATCTCTCGGTTAACACCATCGATTTTGATATCCATCTGCAAGCCGGTAATGCCCTTACGCGTCCCGACTACTTTGAAATCCATATCCCCGAGATGATCCTCATCGCCAAGGATGTCGGTGAGCACCACCACCTGATCACCTTCCTTGATCAATCCCATGGCCACACCCGAGACCGGCGCCTTCACCGGTACCCCAGCGTCCATAAGTGCCAGACTGGCTCCGCAGACAGTGGCCATGGATGAGGAACCGTTGGACTCCAGTACTTCGGAAACAACTCGGATGGTATACGGAAAACTGTCCGCCGCCGGCAGCACTGCTTCGACTCCCCGGCGAGCCAGCGTACCATGGCCGATATCACGCCGGCTCGGTCCCCGCAGAAAGCGAACTTCACCAACGCAGAAGGGTGGAAAATTGTAATGGAGCATGAAGCGCCGATATACATCTCCGCTCAGACCTTCCAGGTGCTGTTCATCGCGTTCACTGCCGAGGGTACCGATAACCAGGGCCTGCGTTTCACCCCGAGTGAACAGGGCCGAACCATGGGCCCGGGGCAGCACGCCAACTTCACAGTTTATCGGACGAACATCTTCAAAGGAGCGCCCATCGAGGCGCAGTCCTTTACGGACAATGAGATCGCGCATGACCTGCTTCTGGTACGCGCTCAACAAACCGGTGACTTCGGCAGGATCAGTGTACAGATCTGGATCGATCTGAGCCAACACTTCCTCCTTGAGACGGCTGTACCGATCTGAACGAGCCATTTTGTCAGTGATTACGACCACCTCATCCATGCCGGCTGCCGCGGCGGCCTCGACCAGTTGCCGTAGCGAAACATTTTCTTCCGGAGCAATGACCGGCCTTTTTTCCTTGCCTGCCTGACGTTGCAATTCGAGCTGTACTTCAATGAGTGGCTGAATAGCATCATGGGCGAAAAAAATCGCCTCAAGAACCATGTCTTCACTCATCTCTTCAGCCTTTCCCTCAACCATGACCACAGCATTGCGGGTGCCGGCAACAACCAGGTTGATAGATGTTTTCGCCAACTGAGCCGTATCAGGATTGAGAACGAACTGTCCATCAACATACCCAACCCGGGCGGCAGCCACCGGTACGGTGAACGGAATATCGGAAAGGAGCAGGGCAGTTGAGGCACCGTTCAAGGCCAGAATATCAGGATCAATATTCTGATCAGCGGAGAAGACAGTGGCTATCACCTGCGTCTCGCTCGAATATCCCTCCGGAAAAAGCGGCCGCAAAGGACGGTCAATAAGCCTGCAGGTCAGGGTCTCCTTTTCACTGGGCCGTCCGATCTCCCGGCGAAAATAACTTCCCGGAATCCGGCCCGCAGCATACATTCTTTCTTGATATTCAATGGTCAACGGTAAAAAACCGAGGTTTTTAGATGCTTTATCCGCCACTGCGGTGACCAGAACGATGGTATCTCCGCTCTTAACCACCACGGAACCGCTGGCCTGTTTAGCGATTTTTCCAGTCGCAAAGGTAATGGCACGGCCGCCAATGTCGACTTCAATACTTTTCTCATTAAACATATCTACTCCTTGTACCGGTGATACCGGCATGTGCATTAAGTACGTGACGATGGGTTTGATACAATATTTTCGTCACAAAGGCACAAAGGACGCGGAGACCAGCGCTCTGAATGTCTCCCTGTCCTTTGTGTCTTTATGACTGCCATGCCGCCCGCAGGCGGGTCCATCGCATCAAGCGCAATGGGCGGGAAATCCCGATGATCTCCCGCCCGACAATGATTTACTTACGAATACCGAGAGCCTGAATCAAGCTCCGGTACTTGGTAACATCTTTTTTCTGCAAATATTTGAGCAAATTACGACGCTGACCAACCAATTTCAGCAGACCTCGGCGGGAATGGTGATCTTTGGCGTGCGTTTTAAAATGCTCAGTCAGGTACACGATACGTTCGGTTAGCAGAGCAATCTGTACCTCGCAGGAACCGGTATCGTTATCGTGGGTTTTGAACTTTTCAATTATTTCCTTTTTCTTTTCAGTTGTCTGTGCCATGGGCACCTCCCTATTGTATCCTTCTGCTACCAGAAAAGCGTTGTCCCTCGGCCTTTACTGGAGTCTGGAAAAAAGTTCCCTTATCCGCGACAGAGGGATGGCGCGGGGGAACACCTGGAGCAGTGAGCGGCGGGTGAATGTACATTGTAGAAAATACCGCCACACTTATAACCTCAGTACAGCAAAATATATTAAAAACCAAAAGCCTGGCCGTCACGGATTCAGGAGACGGCCTTGCGTGCTCTATACTCTACGCCCATGGGCTTGGGCAAGTTCAATCCGACCCGAATCCCCAACGGCTGATTTCATTTTCGTCTTGCGCACGCCGAACGGCATCGGCGATGTCCATTCTGGCGTGTTGCAGCTGAACCAAGCCATTTTCAGCAAAAAGAAGCTCTCCAGCCAGAGCATCAGCAACTGAAAAGGATCCGCTGGCTGTTCTGCGCAACGCGATCAAATGTGCACCGCACCCCAAGGCGGTACCAATATCAGCCGCCAACACCCGGATGTATGTCCCCCGGCTGCAAGTCACCTCAATGTCCAGTTGCTGTGCGACCGGATCATAATCCTTGCGGATCAGGGTAAATATTTCAATGGGCTTGGGTTCCTTGTGAACATGCACACCTTGACGGGCATAGGCGTACAGGGGTTTTCCCTTGTGTTTAGCCGCTGAATACGGTGGTGGCGCCTGTAATTGTGGTCCAAGATGCTGCGACAGAACTCGGTCTATGGCAATCGGTGTAAGGTCCGGCACTTCTGTTGTCGCAGTGACCCTGCCCTCTGGATCCTGGGTTTCTGTTTCCACTCCGAGTTGCAGGCGGGCAGTATATGTTTTTCTGCCTGCCATAAACAGTTCTACCCTCCTGGTGGCTGCCCGACCGACGCAGACGATGAGCAAACCCGTGGCAAAAGGATCAAGTGTACCGGCATGGCCGACTTTTTTAATCGTAAGCAGCCAACGTATTTTCCGAACTATGGCAAATGAGGTTTTGCCGGCCGGTTTATCGACAAGAAAGACGCCATCACCAAAACTGACTCTGGCGGTGGAGTCAAGTGAGGAAGCCGTCATGCATCAAACTCGCATTTCCTGCAGCAACAAGGGCAGTATCCTGTCTCGGACCGCATCCAATGACAGATCCCTGATGCGAAATCCGCTGGCATTGCGGTGGCCGCCACCGCCAAAGTGGGCGGCAATGACTGAGACATCGCACTGTCCCTTGGCCCGAAGACTGACGGACACCAGACTGCGGTCAACCTCCTTGAGAAAAACCGCAACACGAACCGAGCGAACAGCCCGGGGAAAATTAATAAAATATTCGGTGTCCTCCATGGTGGTGAAGGTCCGGTCCAGCATATTCTGGGTCACCCGGATAACAGCAATCCTATCCCTATCATACATTTCCAGCGTCGCCAACACTTCCTGCATTAAACGCAGACGACCCAGGGTCGAGGTATTGTACAGATTATTGGCAATGGCATCCGGCCGCACTCCCCGCCGGATGAGTTCCCCAGCCACCGTGAAGGTATGGTGACTGGTGGCTTCGTACTGAAACGACCCGGTATCGGTAACCAGCGCTGCATAGAGGCACTCGGCAGCCTTGGTTGATATTTCAGCATCAAGAAGGACGGCCAGATCAAAAACCATTTCACCGGTTGAAGAGCGATGCTTTTCCACCCACATCAGATCCCCAAACCCGGTGTTCCCTTGATGGTGATCGATGACCGCCATGGGGTGAATGGTTGTTAATGCCCCACTATGCTTCCCTAGGCGTTGCTCATCACCACAATCAAGACAGATAAAGAGCAGATCTCCACCGGCCTGAACGGCAAAATCCATAACCAGCTCGATATCTGTCTGTACCTGGGCGCATCCAGGCAGAAAACGATAAAGCGGCGATACCGGTTCTTCAAGATAACAAACTACCCGCTTTCCCATGCCTTCAAGAATTTCCGCCAGCCCAAGCAATGAGCCCAGCGCATCCCCATCCGGATTGAAATGAGTGGCGAGCAAAACAGACCCTTTGTCCCGCACTGCTGCGGCAATAACCTCCTCAGGACGGCTCATCCTTACGTTCCTCCTCAATCTGACGAAATAAAGCGTCTATTCGCTGGACTTCCTCATGGACATTGTCGAAATAAAAGGAGAGATCAGGTGTGTAACGCAGATCAAGAACCTTGGCCAGATGACTACGAAAGAATCCTTTCGCACGGTTCATGCCCTTCAAGGATAAACCCGCGTCACTCCCGTCCGGCACGGTGAAATAAATTTTCGCCATTTTGAGGTCCGGTGTGACGAGCACCCGGGTAAGGAATACACCGGTCAGCCTCACGTCACGGATCTGCTGAACGAGTAAAAGCGATAATTCGTTTTTAATCGCTTCTGCCACTCGCTTGGGCCGAGAACTTTCCGGACGCCCTAAGCCTGGTAGTTTAAAATCAAATTCTTGCGCAACCACGGCACTTACAAAGTAGCCTCAATTTCGTCGAGGACAAAGGCTTCGAGGTGATCACCAATTTTGATATCTTTGAAATTTTCAACACCTATGCCACACTCATATCCGGTCAATACCTCCTTGACATCATCTTTGAATCTTCTCAGGGAAGCAATTTTCCCGGTATAGACGACGACGCCTTCCCGGAGCACCCGCACCCTGGAGTTCCGTTCTATTTTTCCGGATATGACCGAGCAACCAGCTATCAGACCCACCTTCGGCACCTGGAACGAATCGCGTACCTCGGCCGTACCGATGACCCGCTCTTCAAATGTTGGCTCCAGCATCCCTTTCATGGCCTTTTCGATATCTTCCAGAGCATGGTATATAACATCGTAGGAACGGATGTCGACCTGCTCCTGTTCGGCGAGTTCCTTGACCTTGACCGTTGGCCGGACATTGAAACCGATAATTATAGCATCGGAGGCTGCCGCAAGGTGGATATCATTTTCCGTAATAGATCCCGTTCCTTCATGGAGCGAACGAACACGGATGGCATCGGTAGAAAGATTTTCCGCTGCCTGCCCGAAGGCCTGCAACGTTCCCTGGACGTCAGCACGCAAAATAACGCGCAGTTCTTTGATGTCCTGTTCTGCCATTTTCTCGAACAGATTTTCGAGCGAAACCTTGGACGCAGATGCCAGTTCGGTTTCCCGGGCCTTGAGCTGCCGGGAGGCAGCCACTGATTTGGCCATTTTTTCGGCTGCAAGGACAATAAACTCGTCACCGGCCTGGGGCACACCGGAGAGCCCTTGCACTTCAACCGGAATCGAGGGCCCTGCCTCTCCGACCTGTTCGCCCCGGTCATTGGTCAGCATGCGGACCTTGCCACTATAGATACCGGCGACGAAATGATCACCAGGATGCAGGGTTCCATCCTGGACCAATACTGTGGCCACCGGTCCACGACCCTTATGCAACTGCGCCTCAATAACCGTGCCCCTGGCTTTCCGGGTCGGGTCAGCCCGAAGTTCTAGAATTTCCGCTTGTAATTGGATCGATTCGAGTAATTCCTCAATGCCGAACCCTTTCTTGGCAGATGTCTCGCAGTAAATAGTCTGTCCGCCCCAATCCTCTGGAATGAGTCCATAATCACTCAATTCCCGTTTGACCCGATCGGTATCGGCGTTATCCTTATCGATTTTATTCACGGCCACCACCATGGGGACGTCAGCAGCCTGGGAATGGGCAATAGCCTCCTTGGTCTGCTCCATCACACCGTCATCGGCCGCAACAACCAGAACGACAATATCCGTCACTTTCGCGCCTCGGGATCGCATTTCCGTAAATGCCGCATGCCCTGGTGTATCCACGAAAGTCAAATCACCGGACGGTGCCTGCACATGATAGGCGCCGATATGCTGGGTGATGCCACCGGCCTCACCAGTTGCCACATCCGTTTTACGGATAGCATCGAGGATGGAGGTCTTACCATGGTCGACATGCCCCATGACCGTGACCACCGGTGGACGGGGAATGGCTTCGCCGCCCTTCCCGGCTTCCTGTTCCTGCTGGGCTTCCATTTCCAGTTCTTCAGTCATGGCCTGCTCGACTTCATAACCGAAATCAGATGCCACCAGGGCCGCTGTTTCAACATCCAGCGCTTGATTCAGGGTAGCCAACACCCCCATTTTCATAAGTGCGGCAATGACTTCATTGGCCTTGACCCCCATGCGCTTGGCCAGGTCACCGACACTAATGGTTGCTACAACCTTGATTCGTTTTTTAATAGCTCTGGTTTCCGCGGATTGTTGTTGAGACAGTGCTTCTTTTCTTGCGTTGTCTTTTTTCTTACGACCCTTGCGAGGACGCATATACTCCCCATCCCCTTCGGGGGAGAGTTCCAGGCGGTCACGCCCTCTTTTTACGGCCTTGACTGTTTTCTTACCTGATTTTTCTTCATCAGCTTTGATAGCAACAACTCGCTTGGCCTTTTTCTTTCCTTTCCCCTCCCCCTTGGAGCCGTCTTCTTTGGCCGGTATTGCAACAGGCTCTTCCGTTCCAGGCGACTTCACCGGTCGTCCGGGTCGTTTCACCGGTGGTCTGGCCTTTTTCTCAGGGACAGGGATGACCACTCTGCCGACGATTCGCGCCAGAGGTTTGGGTTTTGCCGCATCAGGAGCAGCAGTCACTTCGCTGTCATCCACCTGTTCAGGCTCCTTGGCACTCACAAGGTCTTGATCCTCGCTGGACCTGTCGGCTTGCACAGCCTCCTCTTCGACCTCCTCGGAGGATCGATCTTCAGCTGATTGATCGGTGTCCGGCATCCCACGTACATCTGCAACTGTTTCCGTTGGTTCGACAGCGGTTTCAGTCGATTCCGGTGTCGCTGGCGACACAGCTTCCTCGTTCTCCACTGCTGCAGGGGTACTTTCCTGCTCCCGGGGTAACGGAGTCGCGTCTACCGTTTTCTCCTGTTCCTGCTCACGGGCCAGGGCTGCTTGTTCCTGGGCCAGGGTTTCCGCTTCATCCTGCATCCTGGCGGCATCCTTTTCGGCCTTGGAACGGCGGCGAACTACCGTCTTGGTTCGTGTGGTGGTGGTGGCTGTCTCGGTGCGGCTCCTGAGTCCAACACGCCCTTCCGCTGGTTCAGTCACTGCATCACCTTTAAATTTTCTTCGAATATCCGCGGCCATATCATTATCTACGCTTGAACTATGACTTGCAACAGGGTACCCCATTGCGATAAGCTTTTCCGCCAATTCCTTACTTTTGAGTCCAAATTCCTTCGCCAGTTCATATACCCGAACCTTGCTCATCAATTGCTCCCTTCTTGTGTCACTCGTCAAGCCTTGAGGTTCAGACCGCTTTG
>SKJK01000354.1 GCA_007121995.1 Desulfobulbaceae bacterium | reverse complement strand
TGGCATACATTTGCCGAGCTTGAAAATGGTAAACACCGGAAGGCCGTTCGATCCGTGCTTCCTGGCCGGCGGGTAACCAGAAAATCGACGGTTCACCCTGGTGGTCGGAGAACCAGATTTTCAGCCTCTGGGTCACCTCGCCACGGTTCTCCAGGTTGAGGATGCCGTAGCTGACCCCTGCTTCCTGCCAGTCTCTTTGCCGGGCCGGGGCGATAATGTCTGTGGTGCTGATTTCCCGCTCATCCTGGCGCAGGGCTACGATGTAATTCTGGAGAGGTTGATAGCTCGCCTGATAAAAAGTGATACCTCGATAGATCAGGGGAGTGTTCACCTCGATATCAGCGGTGTGCGTGGGTTGACCGTCCTCGAAAATGGTGACACTGGAACGGTAGGTTTTCGGCATACCGTTGGGATAGTGTTCGATGAGAAAAGAATCACAACGCAGCGCAAAGCCCAGATCCAGTTGCTGGCGGGTTTTAAAGGCGGTGATCTGCTCAATGGTCTGGGTTTCCGGGATCATCACCGAGCCTTTGAAGGCAAAAGACGGGTTCTGGAGGATCTTGCGCGCCACCGCAGGTGACCCGATGAGTGCCCCGACCAGAATGACAAGGATGGAGAGGTGAACCATGTAGACACCGAACCGGGACCAGGCCCCTTTTTCGGCAAAAAAGAGGCGGCTGTTGTCCCGTTCCGTTGTCCGTGCCCGCCAACCCTGGCTATGAAGCAGCTCGGCCACGCGTTCGGCGGCGTTTTTCGGCGATGCTGCCAGGATTTTCTCCTGGCGGATCGGCAATTTTTCCACCTGTTCCGTTGGTATGCTCAGGCCATCTTTGCGGATGGTCCGGATGACTCTGGGGATGCGGTCCAGACTGCAGACGGTCAGGTTGAGGGCAAAGGCTGCAAGCAGAGCCATGAACCACCAGGAATTATACATGTCGGGAATATGGAGGAGCTGCATCACCTGAGCGGTTTTTTCACCATACTCCTGGATATAAAACGATGGAGGACTGTTTTGCGGGATCAGGGTGCCGATGATCGAGGACGATGACAGCAGAAAGATGAGAAACAGGGCGAGCTGTACCGAGGCCAGAAGGTCGATGACCGGATTTTTTTTCTTTGATGTCATGGGAATGTCGTACCAGAGGATCTCAGAGGGACTGGAGTGAAAGGCAAAAAGAAGGAGGGAACCAAAAAATGTACCCACACATTGGTGGCCCACTCCGTGGGAGTCTCAATAAAGGGTGTGTGAAAATCATTTTGTTGTTTTTTTGTTTTTAAATATTTGATTTATTTTCAAAAATAAGAAGAATGTGTTGCTTCGGTCGGGCGGCCGCAATCAGTCATCTCTGTTCAGCATGCAGCCAAATCCTTTATGTAGCATGGAGTCGTCGAACTATCAACAGGCAAACGGTCTCCTGGTTTCCATAGCTGCCCCACGGATCAGCATGGAAGCGTTGCGGATCACGGCCAGGGTGCATTGTTCGGTGTCGAGCAGTTCCTGGATGGCTGCTCTGCTGATGGGAGTGATGCCCAACTGTCGGCACAAAGAGGCATCCAGAGTGGTCATCAGGAGGACGGTGATCCTTTGGGTTTTAGCCATGAGTGCCAGGGCAGTGCCACCGTTGCCACTGTATCGACGGGTCAGGTCGGTAAAGGCCGCCAGGTGTCCATCCATTTGGAAATAAGGAAGAAAAGTGGTGGAACCAAGGCCATCGGCGCACTCGGCTACAACGATGAGGGTGCCCTTGTCCCGGACAAAGGCCGCGGCATTGTCGATGGCTTTGTGGGCCTGAATCATGTTGATGTCCTTGGGGTAGCCTCCAGCCGAGGCCAGCACCAGGTCATAGAGGTGTTCGTCATTCGCCCGGTAATAGTGATCGTGATACCGGCAGGCTTCCAGGAAAACCTCGTACGAGCTGCCCATGCGAAACGCAGTTATACTTCCCTGGCTGTCTGGCAGGCCGTGTATAGCGAGATGTGGGGGCAGCAGGGCATGGATCTCCGCCAGATCCTCGGCAATGGGATTACCCTCTACCTGTCCTGCTCGGCAGCCAGGATGAAGCCTCTGTCCGTCAATATCAAGAAAGAGGCGATGATTGGCATAGATCGCCCTGCGTTCGCTCAGGCCTGGAAACAGGAGTTTGCGACCGCCGCCAAAGCCGGCAAAATAGTGATGTGAGATCACTCCCACAGACAGAATCAGGTCGGCTGTCAGCAGGTCTCTGCGGATTCTGACCGGGGTGCCGCGTGTGGTTGTCCCCAGGTCAACGAAAAGGTCTACCTGATCAGCGCGATGATGGATAAAGGGGTAGTCTCGGTAGACTGGACCATAGGTGGCCAGGGATTCTTCCGGGGTTTGCGGGGCATGATTGCCGTAGGCAATGTAAAAAACAATCTTATCGTGCTGAAAACCCCGCTTGTGCAGCGTGGCCAGTATCAGCGGCAGGATGATGGGATAGTCGCACCGTCTGGTTTTATCAGCCACCACGATGGCAACCTGTCCCACGGCAATGGCATCCGAGAGTGCGGCGGTCAAGTCGTCCTCAAAACAATGGGGCGTAAAGGTGCGGGGTGGTTCTCGAACATCGAGCATGGTGGCGGTGGCGGGCAGGATCCATTCTACGCTGCCGCGACCATACCGCATGGTCAATCGTGTTGGTGTCATGCTGGCCCTTCTCCGGCCAGGGCCTGGTCGATGAGATCCAGGGTGTGGACCGCTTTGACCGGCAGATTGGCCCGGGTGATGACATCCTGCAACTGGAGGACACAGCCGGGACAACTGCTGGCAATGATGGAGGCCTTGCTGGCCTGCAAACCGGCCAGTTTGCGGTCGCCGATGGTCTGGCTGAGTTTGGGGTGGGCGGCGGCAAAGGTCCCGCCCAGGCCGCAGCAGAACTCAGCCCCTTCCATCTCGATTAATTCGACCCCGGGCAGAGCCTGGAGAAGCGCCCGGGGTTCTCGGGTAATTCCCCGACTACGTAGATGGCAGGGGTCGTGATAGGTGACCCGGAGGCGGTGCGGTGATGCTGGCAGGGCGGCCAGTGTGTCTGCCAGACCTGCCTGAACAAGGAAAA
The DNA here is from genome assembly GCA_007121995.1 of Desulfobulbaceae bacterium. Taxonomy (GTDB): domain Bacteria; phylum Desulfobacterota; class Desulfobulbia; order Desulfobulbales; family Desulfobulbaceae; genus Desulfobulbus. The sequence continues at coordinate 5,499 of SKJK01000354.1, read as the reverse complement.
CATGGATATCCATAACTGCCGTCGGCGCTGAAGACTCGGGAGGGGGAGTCTGATCGGCAAGCATGCCGTGGCAGGTGGCGCAGGCGGTGATGGTGGCCTCAACTCCGTACGGCTTGAAGGCCGTGCTGTTGGTTGTGGTCAATTGGGTTAACAGTGCTTGGTTTCCGGAAGCAAGGGCCGGCATACCACAGCAGCCTTGGGACCGGGGTAAAGCCACCGAGTACCCCAACCGGTTGAGCAGGCGAGCCATGGCTGCACCAGTTGCCGGATACAGATAGGTCAGGGCGCAGCCGGCAAAAACACCGAGTACCGGCTTATCTGCATCACCTCGGAGAAATTCCGGTATCCGGTCAAAAAGAGAGTGTTTAGCGAGGGTAGGCAGAACACGTTGTTTAAGGGCGGCCGGAGAGAAACGCAGGCGCAGGCCGCTCTGTGCCGGGATACTCGTAAATAACAGGGGTGCAAGCAGGTGCGCGCTCCGCAGGAGGCTCCGCCGCAGCCGTTGGGAACCGGTGAGCATAGCCACGCCCCGGCCAAGCGATGATAACCCCTTGGTGGCGGTGATCTGCGCACGCAGAGCGGCGACAATGGCGTCGGTGGGAACCTGGTTGGGACATTTGACAGCACAGGAACCGCAGAGCAAGCAGAGTCCCGCTTCTTGCTGCAACCGTTCCTCAAGATCGATGGTTCCGGTCAGCACTGCTTCGGCCAGGGCGATTTTTCCTCGGGCCACTGAGCTTTCGCGGCAGGTCTCCACATAGACCGGACAATGGGCTTGACAGGCACCGCAGCGGACACATTGGTCAATAGAGTGACGCAGGTTTTCAAGAGGGCGTGAGACAGTCATAATACTTCAGGGGCGGGGCGAGAGGGCACCGTGTTCGCGTACAGATTCGGGAAATATTTTTCCTGGATTCATGATATTGTTGGGATCAAGGGCCTTCTTGATGGTCTGCATGCAGGCAAGAGTTGCAAGATCAAGTTCCATGGCAATGAAAGGGGCCTTGGCGGTGCCGATGCCGTGTTCACCGCTCACCGAGCCGCCCAGGTCTATCGTCGCACGGAAAATTTCGTCGAGAACCTGGTTCACTGTTTCCCGCATGCCGTTCTGAGCCAGATCCACCATGACATTGACATGAATGTTTCCGTCACCGGCATGACCGAAGTTGATGATCGGCACCCCGTAACGGGTTGCGATCGCCTCCAGAGAGCGGATCATCTCCGGCACCTTGGAACGGGGAACAACGATGTCTTCATTGAATTTGTCAGGATTGAGGGAGCGCAGGCTGGCACTGACACTGCGGCGTACCTGCCAGATGGCCTCGGATTCCGCTGCAGTCGCGGCGATCCTGGTGGCAAGCACACCCAGGGGGGATATGATTTCGCTGATTGTACATACCTGCCGGTCAAGTGCTGCTGCTTCCCCGTCCACTTCGATGATCAGTACGGCTCGGCAGGTGTCGGGTAGATCGAAGGAAGCGGTGCGGCGGACGCAATCAATGGCGGAGGCGTCCATGAACTCCAGGGTGGTGGGGATGATTTTGCCCTGAATGATGGCGGAGACCGCCTGGGCGGCGCAATCGATGCCGGCAAAGGCGACCAGCATGGTTTTACGAGCCTCGGGCTTGGGCAGCAGGCGCAGGATGATCCTGGTGACCACCCCCAGGGTACCCTCAGACCCGACAAAGAGCCGGGTGAGATCATAGCCGACCACATTTTTCATGGTTCGCCCGCCGGTGTGGATAATGTCTCCTGAGGGCAGGACCACCTCCAGACCGAGCACATAATCCCTGGTCACGCCGTATTTTACACAGCGAGGCCCGCCGGCGCATTCGGCAACATTGCCGCCCAGGGTGGAAAAATCCTTGGAAGCAGGATCAGGCGGGTAGAACAGACCCAGTTTTTCCACTTCGGCCTGCAGACGGCCGGTGACCACGCCGGGCTCCACCACGGCGATGAGATTGTCGGTGTCGATCTCAACAATTCGGTTCATTCGGGTGAGGACCAGCACGATGCCGCCCCGCACCGGCAGGCTGCCACCAGTGAAACCGCTGCCGGCACCTCGAGGCAGGATAGGGATTTTTTCGGTATGGGCCAAACGGACAATACGGCTGACCTGTTCTGTGTTTTCAACATGAACAACAACATCCGGCAGGAACTGTTGTCGGGTGGCGTCGTAGGCATGGGTTATCCGATCGGTGGTATGGATCGAGACATTATTCGGGCCGACAATGGCTTCCAGCGTGTGCGCTATGTGGTCATTGACCATGGTCTGGCTCCTTTGGCACGGACTTGATCCAATGATGTGACGAGGCGATCATCAGGGTGCCAGTCGCTGCAGGTTCCAACCACCCTCGTTGCTCCGGGTGTAGAGAAACCGATCATGAAGGCGACTGGTTTGTCCCTGCCAGAATTCCAGGCTGGTCGGGCAGACACGGTATCCACCCCAGAAATCAGGCAGAGGGATTGCTCCATGAAGAAATTTGGCTTTCATCTTTTCCAGCTCCATCATCAACAGTTTTCTTGAGGTCAGCATCGTACTCTGGCGGGAGATCCAGGCACCTATCTGGCTTTCCCGGGGGCGGGAAGCGAAATAGCGGGCCGATTCAATACTGCTGATTTTTTCAGCTCTGCCGATAATCTCAACTTGGCGTTCCAGTTTGATCCAGGGAAACAGCAAAGCCACCCGCTGGTTGCCGGCAATCTGTTTGGCCTTGCGGCTGCCGTAGTTGGTGAAAAAGACAAAGCCGTTGTGATCAAAAAATTTCAACAATACAGTGCGCAGGGTGGGCTGGCCGTCCGCTGCTACCGTGGCCAGCGACATGGCGTTGGGTTCGAGCATGCCCGAGGTGTTGGCATCGGCAAACCAGCGTTCGAATTGCTGGATGGGGTCAGGATCGAGCATGTCCCGACTGAGAATGGGGCTCGAATAGTCCTTGCGCAGTCCTTCAATGTCCATACCACCTCGTTGCTGGGTTCGTTGCACCGTTTATTGGTTATGAGCATACGATGAGCTGTTCTTGTCACCTTGCTCGAACGCAGAACGGTTCTACATATCTCTGCAAGATAAGCCGGACCGGGGATCAGGTCAACATCATCCTGTGTTTGTTACACGAATAATCGACCGTGGTCGATTATTCGTGCCCAGTCACAGGGCTATATCTGTTTGGTGTTCCATGCACCTGTAATATCAGCGGGCACAGGTGTCCCGGATTTGTACAGACGTTGCTGCCCGTTATCCCCTTTTGATGCGGACAGTCGCGACCGAGCAGAGCTGGGGTACCTGTGACCACTGAAGATTATTCTTGTTGTCTCCGTGACCAGGTTTTGGTAAGAAAATCGACTCGGGTCAATTTTTCAGGGAGTGATATGTCCGGAAAACGTGAGCAACATAAACGAAAAACAAGAATGGCCATCCTTGAGGCGGCTGTACGATTATTCACCGCCAAAGGCTACGAGCGGACCAGCATTGCTGATCTTGCCCGGGCAGCAGGTATCGGCAAGGGGACCGTGTATTCCTATTTTCGCAAAAAAAGTGAAATTTTTCTCGCCTTCTGCGAAGAGCAGATGGAAATCACCCGTACCACGATCCTGGAGACCGATACTCCGGCCATGCCCTTGCTGGAACGGTTGGTGGCCATCTACCGGGAGGATTTTCGGTTTATTTTTCACAATCCCGAGTTTGGCCGGATTCTGATGCGGGAAACTTTTTATCCCCGGGACGTTGATATCGAAGTATCGAGAAAACTCGATGAACGATATATCGCTCTGCTGATCCCTCTGCTCAAACAGGCCCAGGCACGGGGAGAGTTGCGGCGGGACCTCGAACTCACCCTGGTTCTTGGCCACCTGTACGGCCTCTACAACATGGTGGTCTCGGCCTGGTTTACCAGGCGGTTGCTCACTGAAGAGGATGTCATCATGGCCCTGCACAGTCTTTTTGAGCAGGCGTTACTGGGATTGGCCCGGTGCAACAGAAGTAGTGTCTCTCCCGAAACGACTCTCTGACCAGTGACTCCTTAGTGCACTGGCAAAATAAATTTTTAAAATATATTTTAAATGCAGGTTGTTATATTCTCAGGCGTGCTTTGATTGACAACAGAATTAACACCTTTCCGTATGGACACCAACCAAGTGCCGATCATGAAAAAAGACACCCCTGATCCCTCATCCCCACCAACGTTCAAAAGCCGACTCCTGTTGATGTTCTGGAGAAACCTGCCCCGTTGTATTCTGGTCCTCCTGATTGTCCTTATTGTTGTCCTGATGGGCGCGGTGCAGGATCGAAAAGTCCGCTTGGAGGAGGAAAAGAGGGCCGCCCGCGTCGAAGAAAAGGTGTTGGTGAATGCGGTGCTGCTCGAGGTGCAGCCCGAACCCATCGAGGATGCCATGAACCTGCCGGGGACTATTGAGCCTTGGACGAGCCTCGAGCTCATGGCCCAGGTAAACGGGGCCTTGGTCGAGGTCAGGGTGCAGGAGGGTGATTTTGTCCAGGCGGGTCAGGTCCTGGCCCTGATAGAACCTGATGAGTATCGGTTTGCCCTTGATGCTGCTGAGGCCGCACATGCTCAGGCCATGGCTGAGTATGAGCGCAACCGGACCATGTATAGGGATAAGGTCATCTCCACCGCCGGTCTGGAATCCAGCGAGACGCGGTTACGGCTCGCCACGGCAGAGATGGAGCAGGCCCGGCTGCGGTTGAACCGCTGTACCATCACCGCGCCCATGGATGCGGTGGTCAAACGCCTGGATGCCAAGATCGGGTTGTTTGTCAGCATCGGTGACCCTTTGGGTGAACTGCTGCGCATTGATCGGCTCAAAGCTGTGGTCGGTATCCCTGAATCTGATGTTGATGCAGTGCGCCGTATCGACAGCGTTGGTCTCCATATCCAGGCACTCAATAACAGGGCTCTGGTCGGTGCAACTCATTTTCTTGCCCCGGCTCCGGATACCGGAGCCTATCTCTATCGGTTGGAACTGGCTGTGGAGAATCCCGGCTATGAAATCCTGCCCGGGATGTTTTTCCGGGCCCGTATCGTCAAACGTCGCATCGATGATGCCTTGAGCGTACCGCTTTTCAGTGTGATCAGTCGCAATGACGAGCAGTTTATCTTCATTGCCGAGGGCGACACGGTGCGCAAACAACCGGTTCGCCTCGGGGTGATCGAGCAGTGGCGGGTGGAGATCGTCGACGGCCTGCAACCCGGTGACCGGGTGGTGGTCGAAGGGCACCGTGATGTCGAAGACGGGCAGCAGATCAATGTTGTCAAGGTGATGACCGACCCCTCTGAGCGCCTGCTATGATTATCTCCGACACCGCTGTTAAGAACAGCGTCACTGTGGTGGTGCTCGCTCTGCTCATTCTTGTTTTCGGTACGTACTGTTATCTGGTGTTGCCTCGGGAAAGTGAACCCGATATCACCATTCCCAATGTTTTTGTTTCCACCGAGTACCGTGGTGTTTCATCAACCGACATCGAGACAGCGGTCACCGTCAAGA
>SKJK01000328.1 GCA_007121995.1 Desulfobulbaceae bacterium | reverse complement strand
CTCCTGGGACGAAGCCCTGGACACCTGTGCCGAGAAAATCAAGGCTGTTATCGATCGAGACGGCGTCCAGTCGGTATGCATGTTTCCCCATGGTTCCTCCTCCCGATATCCCAATCAGTTTCTCCAGCAAACCGTGGGGACGACCAATATCTCCGAATCCTCGTTTTACCAGTGTCGCGGTGTCCGCGATCTCGCTTATATGATGACTACCGAGGTCCCGCCCAATGAGGACGTGGATATGGCCAATGCCAAAGTCATCTTTCTCCTTGGTTGTCATTTCGGCGAGAACATCCACCTCTCTCATGTAAAGCAGTACCTTAAAGGTCTGGAAAATGGCGCCAAACTGGTGGTGGTTGACCCCCGGTACTCGGCCTCTGCCGCCAAATCGGACATCTGGGTACCCATTCGCCCCGGCACGGATACAGCCATGCTGCTGGCTATCATGAACTACCTGATCCAGAACGATAAATACAACATCGATTTTGTTGAGCGATACGGTGAAGGGTTTGAGGAAATGGCCGAGGGGATCGCGGAGTGGACCCTGGAAAAAGCTGCCGAGGAGTGTGACATCCCCGCCGCTCAGATTAAGGAAGTGGCAGATCTGCTGGCCGCGCACATGCCTCATGTCGCCATCCACCCTGGCCGTTTTTCCTCCTGGTACGGCAACGACTTCCAACGTGGTCGAGCCCTGGCCTGTCTCACCGGCATACTCGGTGCTTTCGGGGCCAAGGGGTCTAAGGTGTCCGCCAGAAACCCCAGAGGAATAACCAGGGTTTCATGGCCCAGGGGCGATGAGGACGCAGACAGCCTGCAGCGCATCCTCGGTGTCCATCATTATTCCCCTCCCGGTACCCCCACGGAGCTGATCAGGGACACCGCGCTGAGCGGTGACCCCTACCCGATCAAGGCCTGTGTGATCTGGGGCCAGAACCTTATCCAGACCATTCCCAATCAGGCAAAAACCATCAAAATGCTGGAGCAGATGGATTTTGTCATGTGTGTGGATATCATGCCCACCGATATCACCATGTTTGCCGACATCCTCCTCCCGGACTGCTCGTACCTCGAATGTTACAACCAGATCAAAACAGGTACGCAATGGGATCTGGCTGAAAAACACCAGCAGTTCATCACCGCCCGAATGCCCGTGGTACCGCCGGGTTTTGAACGCCGCGACAATGTCTGGATCACCAACGAAATAGCCAAACGCATGGGCTACGGGGACAAGATCCCGGCCCAGACCCAAGAGGAACTCAACGACAAGATGCTGGCCGGCGCCGGTCTGTCTCTGGCCCAATTGAAAGCCGAAGGCGGCATTCATATTCAACCCGGTGTTGAGGACCCCTATGGATTAGACGAATATTTTGTCGTCCACTTTTTTAACGACGACCTGGACTGGGACGGCTATCCACCGATCCCCACCTATATCCCGGTGGAACGGCCCCCGGAAGGCTACTACCGACTGCTGGCCGGTCGGTCGCCGCTCCATACCTTCAACCGTACCCAGAACAATGCCTGGTTGATGGCAGAAACTGATGATAGTCCGGTGTGGGTGAACGACAAACTGGCCGGCCGTCTCGGTCTCAAGGATGGGGATACGATCTCCCTGGTCAATCAGGACGGGGTGGAGTCACGAACCACCACCACGGTCAAGGTCACCCCCGGTATCCGCGAAGATGCGGTTTACATGTACCATGGCTTCGGTTCCATGAATCCTGAACTGTCTATTGGGTACAACAAGGGCGTTGACAGCCAGAGTCTGATCACTAAATTGGCCATAGACCCGGAAACCGGAGTGCACGGTTTACGTAACAACTTTGTCAAGCTTGTCAAGGTAAGCTGATACCGGGATGCGCTGAAATCCCAATAGCCAGACACGACCATCTCTGAAGGAGAGTACCTATGCAATATGGTATGATTATCGATATAGACAGGTGTGTGGGTTGCCATGCCTGCGTGTTAGCCTGCAAGGCCGAGTGGGAGGTTCCTGCTCAATTCAACCGCAACTGGGTCCACCGCCTGGGACCAAGCATGACCTCGGCGGGCATGGCCTACACTTATTACCCAGGGCTGTGCAACCACTGTGATGAACCGCCTTGCGTCCCGGTCTGTCCCGCTGATCCGGTCAGGATGACCATGCGGGATGCCAGAAGTGGCGAAACCGTCACGATGGAGGTCGCCGCCACCTGGAAAGACCCCTTCAACGGCACGGTCCAGACCGATACAGCACGCTGCATCGGTTGCGGCGCCTGTCGCGATGCCTGCCCCTACGATGCTCGTTATCTTAATGAGGCCTTGGCCGACGACACCAGTCTTGGCAAGGTCGACAAGTGTACCTACTGCATGCCGAGGGTAGCCGAGGGACTGGAGCCCTCCTGTGTGCAAACCTGCCTGGCCCGGGCCCGAATATTCGGAGACCTGGATGACCCCAATTCCGAACCGTCCCAGTATGTTAAAAAAGGTGCGGTAGGCCTGACATCAGATGCTGTCCAGATCGGTCCCCACGGCCTCTATTTCGGTAGTAAAAAAGCGGATATGGAACTGTTGATGCAATCCGCGCCCCAGGAAATGCCTGTTGCCTCGTTGCGCCGCAGCATGCTGACCAAATTGTCCCTGACCGCTAAAAATCAGGTCAAGGAAATCGGTCTTCTCGGCCTGGCTGGAGGGCTGTTGATCAAATCACTCCAAGACAATAACAAAAAATAACAAATAAAAAAGTCTGCCTTTCCCCCTGCCGCTTACCGGAGCGGCAGGGGCTCATGACACGGGCAATGACAAGTTCCCTCACCCTTTGCACGGTCGCAGGCCCTTGTGACCGCTTGCCAGGATCGTGGCAAACACCCAGTTATACGCCCCCCGTGATTGACAGGGGGTGCCCCCACAACCCTTCATTCAGTAATCCCATTTCCAGAACAGCCCTAATCCACTTCCCTTGTGTCCTGCTTTACTTTCCAGATTGATCTTCGGGGTCAACTCCACGTCAACTGATACCTGTTCGCCACCGGTACTCAGGTCACTTTCCAGGCGCAAATAGACCTGTTCAGTGAGGTATTTTCCGGTACGCAGGTTCATGTTATTGTCCTGTTCATCGGAAACAATGTCCAGATCATCAAGTCGAAAAACATCACGAGCAACATCAAAAATGTCCAACCCGCCACCGTGACCAGTGAGTTCACGGGCAGCCAGGGCCAGTTTGGCCGCCTGGATAGGGGTGATGCTGGCCAGGGTTCGGCCAAAAAGCATCCGGGCAAGTATTTCATCTTCAGGCAAAGGCGGATCCGCGCTGAGATGAATGTCAATATTCGGTACGACCCCTCGGACATTGAGAGTAAAAGTATCCCCATCCCTCCCAGTTTGCGTGGCTCGCATGTCAACATAGGGCATCGGCGGCTGGGTGCCGACAAAACGGATAACACTTTCCTCCGAGAGCGTGAACCGTTTACCCAATAGATCTAATCGGCCCCGTTGCAGGTTGATATCGCCCCGCACCGCCGGGGCCTGAGCACTTCCGGTAACATGCAGGCGGCCTCCCCACTCTGAGTCAAGCCCCCGGCCGCGGACAAAAACTCTGGCAGGAAACTGCGCCACCACATCCAACAGGAGCGATGAAGGGGAATCAGTGGTGGTCGTCACCGATTCGGGTCGATCAGGAACATCGGCCAAGTCATCCACCTCGATGACATCCAATTCCACCACCGCTGGTCCCCCCAGGTCAGTAAGGCGAACCTCGACACTGTTAAAGGCCAACTGCCCCTGAACCACCTGTTCCGTGGTTGATCCGGAGATGTCCAATTGCAGTTCCGCAAGAATAGCAGTGACCATCGTACTGTCAAGAAGGCGTAAACCGGAACTCTGCAGGGAGAGACTGAACGGAAATCCGTCTTCCAGATCAAGGCTGATATGACCAATCCCTGACAGGATTCCGTCATGCCCATCCTCGGCACGGAAAGACTGCAAATGGAGCAAATGTTCATCCAGGGTGAAATCCGCGGCTATATTACGCAGGAGAATACCTTGTTGAAGATGCTGGTAGCCAGCGGCGGAGATCTTGATGTGGCCGGAGGGTACGAGAGCCGACCGGGGACCGGTAAGCGTAACATCGAGTTCCATGTCACCTGTGAGTAACTGGGTTTCAGGCAACAGCATATTGCCCAGCCAGTTCAGATCGAGCATTCCATGCACTTCAGCATCAACGATTCCTTCTGCAGGCATGTCCAGACCAAACGGTTCCAGAGCAAAGCGAGCCGGCGTTCTTGCCCGGCCCTGCAGCAGTGGCTCATCGTCGCCTTCCCTGTGCACACTGCCGGCAATGGTCATTACGTCGGCATCAACGACTGCATCGAGTTGCACATCCACGGTCAAGCCTTCGCCGTCATGGAACTGAGACGATCGTATTTCCCGGCCGCGCAGGGTGAGATCAGCACGCATGGCTGAGCGCGGACCGGAAAAGTTTGCCTCGGCAGACAAAGTACCCAGAACTTCGGTGGTTAACAAGTCCAGGGGCAGGTCATCGACGGCCACACGCAGGTCTGTGACTTCCATGTCTTGAATCAATTGACCATGAAATCTCGCCTGGCCAAGTTCAAGCAGCAGGGGCGAAACATTGAGGTCGCTCACGCTACGGACCACCTCGACTGGTGCGGCCAGGGAGAGTGGCTGATCAGCCCAGTTTCCTTCAAGACGGTCTACCTGGACGATATGAGAGGCGGTTGCAGTGGTCGGGGCCGAGTAGGACGCCTGCAGATCGAGGTCATAGGCATGCAGAATCTGTCCCCTGGAGGTCAAACGTACGGCCAGTTCGTCGACTGTGCCGGTGACCCGGGTTGTCAGGGTCTCTATCTGCGCTTCTCCTGCCTGGAGCCCTTCAAGAGTCGCAGTAGCATCGAACTCTGGCACAACAAAAAGGTCACTGGCCTGCGCCTGCAACGACAAGTGGCGAAACGCACCAAAATCGGAATTGAAGCCTGATAGTTCAACCATGAGGTGAGCATCCTGCCTCCCTTCGACATCGGGCAGGGAAAAAATCTGAACATCAAGAGAACCGTGAAGATCGACTCCTGCCATCCCTGCCAGAGGATTGATGTCGGCGATTCGTCCGTTCAGTTCAGCGGCCACTATCCCGCTTTCGAGATCGATTTCTCCCTGGCCTTGCATGGAACCCTCGGGGATTTGCAACAGCAGGTTTGAGAAAGTGAAAATATCCGTCTCCACGGCAAAGTCAGACTGTCCGGACACTTCCATGTCCGGAAGAGTTGCCGAAAAGGATATGTTTCCCCTTGGATTGGTGGTGAGACTCTCAGTGAGTAGAACCACCTGCAACGGCCTGACGTTCATCCCGTTCACGTCAAGATCATCGCTTGAGAGGGTGACTTCCAGAGAAAGGTCACGGTCGAGATTGCCTGCAAGCGAAGCATCAAGAAACATGGCGCCACTCACCCCAGGGTCCAGATCGGGAAGCGCCCGGGTCAGGTCAGGGACTTCGAGACGAATCATTGTGTGCAGCTGTTTGGTCTGTGGAGCAAAATCGGTACTGGCGTACAGTTGCAGTTCCTTAGAGTGGAGATGGACATCCTGGACCTGGATCAGGCTCAAACCAGCGAGGTCATTGGTATCATCGGGGCCAATCAGTGCTACCATCGCCTGCAACGAGACGGATTCCCCCAGGATGTCAGCCACGGGTCCGGGCAGTCCGCCGAGCTTTTTCAGCTCGGTGTGGAAGTCAACATCCACGGCCAGAGGCTGGATGGTCCCGTGGGCTGCGGCGCGAAGAGACACCTCGCCGGTATACTCAAGACCGTGGGGAGCGATCCAGGGCTGCATAGGGGTTGCGGGCAGGCTGAGTGTGGCTGACAGACGGTTGTTTTCCAGTGACAATTGGGCTTCGGCCTGAAGAGTAAGACCGTCAGCCTCCAGCACCAGAGTTTGCAGCACAAGCTGCTTCTGCTCCGGAATAAAATCCAAGGTGAAATCTGCGTTCAGGGTTTGAGACGGAACCACATCAGCGAGTTGCACTCCGCGGGTACGAAGCGCTCCGGTGACGGTTATGCTCTCCTGATCATGTTCCTGAAGAAAAGTAATGGTTGTATCCAGGCCCAGAGTGCCAATCCGAACAGGATCAGCGACCATGTCTTCCATGGTCAGATTGCAATGGATATCTGGTGCGGTCATGGGACCGGAAAATGTTCCCTGCACAAGGATATTCGGCCCCAAATCAAGCCCCAGTTGTCGATTCAGAGGACTTGTATCCACAATGTCCAACTGGAGTGCACCTTGGGATCGACTTTGGGACAGATCCAGATCAGCATTGAAAGATGCTCTGGCTGCTGCATTTTCCATGGTCACGTTTGTCAGTCTGACCTGATCGGCCTTGGGCAGGGCAACGGCTACCCGGAAGACAGTTTCGGGCAGGTAGGCATCCATCGGTTCGGGCAGGAGGGAAGCGTCGACCAGGAATGTGCCGGTCCAATCCAGCGTGGGATGGTCCTGCCAGTCCAGAGCAACTTCGCTTGCCAATGACAACAGCGTGCCGGCCTGTATTTGACACGTTCCAGTCCACGAGGTCGGTGGGCCGTTACCAGCAAAATGGCCCTGCAGAGGCGTGGCTGCTGGTAGGCCCAACACGGTGGCGAACACCCCGCCCGGATCCTGGAAATCGACTCCCATGGTCAGGATATCTGTTTCAGGCTTGAATCCAGCATGAACAGAGAGCAGTGTCGATGGATCGTCCAGTGCCTCCAGGTGTACATTCAACGCAACCCCGGCGCGACCGGCCTCCAGATCTCCGTCGAATCGTAACAGGGTTTGCCGACCGGTCACGGCCTCTGCCAGGATAATTTTCTCCACGGTCAGTCGATCCACAGCTGCCTGGATAGATGTCTTTGGCAGGGTAGGCATCTGAAAAGGGTCCCGTTCCTGTGGCACCGGCTCCTCCTTGCCTTCGACCTGGGGAAGACGATGCAGCGCAACCTGCCTGGCACTGAGTTCGACCACGCGTAGTCGTGCCGCCAAAAGATCGCGGCCGGACCAGCGCAAAACGAGACCGTTGATTTCCAGCCACTCACCATCAACATCGGCCAATCGCAACTCGTTCAGCCGCATATCAAAGGGGAAGCGTCCGTGCAGACCGGAAAGGGTCACCTCCTGTTCCGGCACCGCGAGCAGCATCCGATTAGCCAGGTTTTCAAGGTACTGCATGCCTGAATCAGTACGCAACAGCAGGATAATCAGTACCAGAAGAACACAGAGAACCAGTGGTGGGCCGAAAAGCATGTACACCCACCAGGATCGGGATGTACGTTCAGATGACGTCCTTGATTTTTCCATTAAAAGGCCTGACCAATACTTATATACACCTGAAATGTATCGTCCCTGTCGCGCTTGTTGAGGGGAAAGGCCACGTCCAGGCGAATAGGAGCAAAATCAGTAAAATAACGCACCCCCAATCCCGCACCCCAGAAAAAATCGTCCTCCCATTGCAGCTGAGAACCGGGGAAAATCTGGCCGCCATCAAGAAAGGTTACCAGGCCAAGTTGTTTCGTCATTCGCACCCGCAACTCTACACTGCATTCCACTACGCTCCGTCCGCCGACCACAATTCCGTCTTCTTCCGGGCCGATGGACTGATAAGCGTACCCCCGAACAGATCCTCCACCACCTGCATAATACCGTTCATCAGGAGGCAGGTTACGGCCGGACTCACCCATGATGGACCCCGCCATACCCCGTGCTGCCAAAACAAGTCGATTATCGGTAAAAAAAGGAACATAAGCGCTCAACCCGCCGGAGACTTTGAAAAAGCGCGTCCCGGTTTCCAAAGTGTCAATAAATGGCTCAGCCCGAACTAACGCATGCCAGCCATTGACAGGATCAAGCAGATCGCTGCGCTGATCCCAGGAAAGTTCGGCGGGCACGGAAAAAAGACCATAATCCTGGGTAATGCCGCCCTGAGTCGTTTCGGTATACGCATATTTGACGCCAACCCCCCCGGACCAGGATTCTCCCAGTTGACGAAAAAGTGCTGCACCTGCGGAGATAGCCTCTTTATCGTAGGCTTCTGTTTCTTCCCGGCCGATCGCAGCAGCAATGTCCAGTGATTGCTGCTCATGAAAAAAATGTAACAACCGAAGCTCGGATGCCAAGGTCTGCTCTTTTTCTGCCAGAACCAGGCGGGTACGCAAGCGCTCTGCCTGACCAAACAAGTTCCGGTGTTCCCAGTCCAGAACCGTTCCGAGACCGATATCGGTATCGTAGGCGAGTCCTGCCTTAACAGTCCGGGGTACTCGCTCGGTCACGGTTATGGTGATCGGCAGCGCGAGGTGTTCCGCGGATTCATCGAGCTGTGGTTGTTCCGGATAGGTGATATACACAGCGGCAAACAGGCCATCCTGCATGAGCCGGTTGTGCAGACTGTTCAGCAGTGTCGCCTGAAACAACTGCCCTTCACTCCAAGGCACTTTCGCCAGGATATACTCCGGCGCCACACGCTGCTCTCCTGTGATCTCAATCGGGCCAAAAAAAGCTTTCGGTCCGGGGACAACCGTATAGCGGACGGCCATGGTCCGGGTCGCGTGGGCAACTAGAACCTCACCAAGATTG
>SKJK01000089.1 GCA_007121995.1 Desulfobulbaceae bacterium | reverse complement strand
GGTGGCGGCAGCGCCTTTGCCTCGGAACTGATTCGTCAGGAACTGATGCTCGCGCAACAGGAAGGCAAACCTGTGGTCGTTTCCATGGCCGCCATGGCGGCATCCGGTGCCTACTGGCTGGCTGCCAACGCCGACAGCATCGTGGCCGCTCCGGTGACCATCACCGGATCCATCGGTGTATTTGGAGCCGCCCCGACTCTGGAAAAAACGCTGGCCAAAATCGGCATCCATGGTGACGGTATCGGCACCACCAGCACAGCCCAGTTCGGCAATCCGGCCACGGCCATGGGCAACGATGAGCGAGCTGTTTTCCAGATGCAGGTTGAAAAGGGTTATGAGCAATTTATTGATATCATTGCCCAGGGACGGAACATGTCCAGGTACCGGGTTATGGAAATTGCTCAGGGAAGGGTCTGGGACGGTGCTACCGCCCACAGGTTGGGCCTGGTCGACAAGCTCGGTCATTTGAGTGATGCCGTTGCCGAAGCCGCGCTCCTGGCCAATATCCCCGCAGAAAACGGTTTGTACATCAAAGCGGAGCCTGCATCGATCCTCAGACGACTCCGGCAGATGGAAGGTCCGACCCAAACCCTGGCACGATATGTTCGCCCCTTTGTTGGCTCCGGACTATCAACAGGACCACTGGTCGACCAGTTCGATTTTCTCCTGACCGGTGGTGATCCCAACGCCCTGTATGCCCACAGCCTGTTGCCGCCATCTGCGGCCATCCTGCCATAATGCAGAAGTGCCCCGAGCCTTCTCTCCTCAGCCTTTAAGGACAGCCAGGGGGTGCAGCTCCATCACCACCTCAATGAGATCCTGCTGGGATGCAATGACCTCGTTGATGTTTTTGTAAGCCCCTGGCGCTTCTTCCAGATCATTGCGGTGGCGGATACTGTGGAGCACTTTGCTGGCCTCAAGTTTGCCGATTTCTTCCTGCAAATCAAGCCGGCGTCGAGCCTCCTTGCGACCGAGAACGCGCCCGGCTCCGTGTGAACAGGACATGAAGGACTGCGGGTTGCCCAACCCGCGAACGATATAACTGCAACTGCCCTGGGATCCAGGGATGATACCGTACTCACCGGTAAATGCGCGGGTGGCGCCTTTGCGGTGCACCCAGACCTGACGGAAAAAATGCTCCTCACAATCCACGTAATTGTGGGCAACATCAAGGGCTGGTTCAAATTGGTCGGAGCCGGAAATCTCAACGACAATCTCCTGAAAAACGGTCATCATTTCGCTTCGATTGGCGCGGGCAAAAGCGACACAATAGGCCATTTCCCGCAGATACCTCTGGCCGATCGACGAGTCCAGAGGCAGCATTGCCAGCTGCCATGCTTTGGGAATCGCCCCCTTTTTATTGCTCCCGGCCATCTGGACGGCGAGCTTATTATACACTCCGGCCACTTTATAACCGAGGTTCCTGCTGCCGGAGTGGACCATCAACCAGATTCGATCATCACTGCCCCGCTGGATCTCGATAAAATGATTACCACCGCCCAAGGTTCCTACCTGACGGCGGGCGCTGTTAAATTCAGCAGCCACCACTGGCAGATCACGCTCCAGTATGTCAGTTTCGGGGTCCGGGAGGACATCAACCGGCCGCGGTCGACTGTGATGTTTGAAACCAAGAGGAACAGCACGGCGCAGTGCGGTGAGGATCCGACGCAGCTGCCCGGAATCGAGCGCATTCAGACCGGTGCGTACCACCTGCATGCCGCAACCGATATCCACCCCGACCGCATTGGGAATGACCACATCATTGGTTGCGAGAACGCCGCCAATGGGCATGCCATAGCCAACATGGGCATCGGCCATAAGGGCAATATGATGAAAGGCGCAAGGCAGGTTGGCCAGATTTTTTGCCTGGGCCAGAGTTTCGTCATCGACTTGATCCAGCCAAAGGAAAATCGGAATTTTTTCTGTTGTTATGACCTGTTTCATAGTCCTCTCTTGCTCTCTCCGATTTCCGCTATATAGTGAGGAGCGCGGCAACCCACACAATGCCCCCTACCGTGACCGGGTAGAGAATGATTCCTCGGCCTGTGCCCTGCCACACCGGGTCTGACATTATCAATTCGGCCATTTTCTTAGGATTTCAGCTTATCATCGAACCTTTCATACACCATCATGTTGACAACCGACACTTTCATCCACCTCTGGGTGCATCTTGGCTGGCCCCTGACGCGCCTGCTTCTCTTTCTCGCTGTCGGACTGCTGGTGGCCCTGGTCATCGAGTCGCTCAACTGGACAAAAAAGCTGGCTGTCATCGCCCGTCCCCTGACCCGATTCGGTCACCTTTCCCCCCTCACCGGTGCCTCTTTTTCCATGTGCTTCTTCTCAGGAATCGCTGCCAACACCATGCTGGCGGAGGGATACGACACCAAGAAACTCAGTCGCCGGGAATTAATTCTTGCCAATCTTTTCAACAGTCTGCCCAACAATTTCCTCCACCTGCCGACAACCTTCTTCATTGCTGTACCGATTATCAAAGGGGCAGCCTTTGTTTACCTCGGCCTGACCGTTGGCGCCGCCCTTCTCCGCACTCTGGTGATCACTCTGCTGGCCAGGCTACTCCTGCCCGCCGTTAAGACCGAGGAGATCGCGCAGGCCAATGCGCCCCGGGATCAACGCCAATCTTTCCGTTCCGCTCTGAAAAACGGCATGCAGCGTTTCCGGCGGCGGATTCGTAAAATTATCAGCTATACCGCACCGATTTACACACTCTTTTATTTCCTCAATGAAGCCGGTTTTTTTACCGCGACCCAGCGCTTCATGACCGAACATCTCAGCTGGCTCTCCTGGCTCAGCCCCCAGGCCATATCCATTATCACCTTTCAAGTGGCCGCTGAATTTACCGCCGGATTGGCAGCGGCCGGTGCTCTTCTTGCCACCGGTTCCATGTCCTCGCGGGAGATCGTTCTGGCGTTGCTTGTCGGTAACATTCTCTCCTCCCCCATTCGCGCTCTTCGCCACCAGTATCCCTATTATGCTGGCATTTTCAAGCCCGGCCTGGCAGCGCAGCTGATCATTTTCAGCCAGAGTTTTCGCGCCATCAGTATAGTTTTCGTGACATTTTTATATTATTATATCACATTATAAAGCTGGACAAGAGCCTCGGCCAGCGGTGCCGGCGAAAACGACAAGCAATCGAAAGACACCGCTCCAGCGCTTGCATAGCCTGATCAGGCCATACCAACATAAGACTACTGACAGGCAACCACACACGTACATTTTCCGAAAAAGGAAGGAGGCTTCCTTTTCGCTGCCAACAGGATATACAGATGGATAAAGCAATACTAGTGGCCATTGATGGTTCAGCATCAAGTTCCAACAGCCTGGACTACCTGGCCCGCCTTTTCGGTGCCGATAAAAACCTGTCCATCCATCTTGTCAGTGTGGCTCCCTCAGGTGGTGACGCAGGCAAGGAGTGGATGTTCGACGTAGACCCGTACCGCAGGCAAGCCCCGGCAACAGATAAACGCGCTCAAGTGGCCCGCAAGTATCTCCGGGACGCTCAGGAAAGGTTGCAGCGCCAGGGAATCGCCGCTGATCGTATCAAAACCCATGTCAAAACGGCCTCGTCAGCTGGAATTGGCGCCGCCATTCGCGACGAGGCCCAACGCGGTCATTATGACAGTGTGCTCATTGGCCGGCGTGGTCACGGCGCGGTCGGCAACATGTTTTTCGGCAGCACCTCGGCAAAACTGGTTGATTCATGTCACAACATGCCTCTGTGGCTGGTGGACGGGACCGTTACCTCCAACCGATTCCTCCTTGCTGTCCACAGCCAGCCTGCCTCACTCATGGCCGCCGATCACCTCGCCTACATGCTCAAAGGCCATGCCGGGATGGATATTTGCCTGTATCACTCGGACAGCGTCTTTGGTAAACAACAACCAGCCCAGCCGGAGGCATTCCATCAGCAATGGGGCAAGGCATGGTGCGACCAGTATCTCGACCTCGAAAATTTCCTGTTTTATGCCCACGCGCAACTACTGATGGAAAATGGGATCCCCAAAAACCGTATCACGCAATTACCCATGCAGATGCACATTGATGTCGGCACCGACCTCCTCCGGCAAGCAAAACAGCACAATTGCGGCACCATCGTCATTGGCCGACGGAGCCGGGGTGGCAGCGCAGGCCAAATCAAAGGTGTATCCGACCGGACCCTGAAGCAAGCGCAGAATATCGCCGTATGGCTGGCCGGATAACCCTGGCAAGCCGAAAATCAACTCAAACGAACATGCTTCACTCCCCCCGATCCGGGGTGACAATCACCGTTGCCGCCAGCTCCTCGCGCAGGAAACGCTCGGCCAGCGCAGTTACATCGGCAGCTGAGATCGCTGTAAAATCTTCTCGGATGGTCAAGGGCCACCGCAACTGCTGCGGATGGCGGTGAGAGAGGTTGAGCACCGATTCAAGCCAATATCGGTTGGTACGCTGCATGTCACGGATTGAGGTCAGAGTCGGCTCCAGAGCCCGACGCAATTCATCTTCATTCACCCCCTCCCGGGAGAGTACAGATGCGATCTCACGAATTTTTTCCGCCAGGAATTCGGCCTGATCCGGATCAGCCGTCAAAGAGCTGATCATCAGGCCAAAGCCGTCATGAACGCGGCTGGGACGACTGAACACCCGGGGAGAGTACGTTGCTCCCAATTCCTGGCGGATATCAACCCGAAGACGATCGTTGAGCACGGCTGCCAGCACATTGAGCCTCCTGACAGCAGAAATATCCCAGAAATCGTTGGTTGCCCAGGCCACGGTCACCAGAGCCTTGTCTGTGGAACTGTCTACCGGCAGAATATGCTGCTGGCCGGTTGGAAAGACAATCGGCTGTGCCGGCTGCACCTTCTGTGGGGATCGTTGTGCACCGCCAAAATAGCTGCCGACCAGGCGTGCGACTTCCTTGGGATCTATATCGCCGACCACGTTGATTTCAAGTGGTTCTTGAGTAAAGATTGGCTCCAGCCAAGCAGCAACCTGCTCAAGGGTGCCCCGGTCAATCTGCTCCCAGGCTGGGAGGCCGTATTCTCTGCTGCCAGGGGCCAGGATCGCTTCGCCCTGCACCTGGTACACGCCCTCCACCGTACTGACCATCTGTTCGTGCATCTGCCGCAGTTGCTCCCGAGCGCGGCGAAAGGCATCGACCCGGAATGCGGGATCATTAAGTCGAGTGTAGGCTAGTTGCACCAGCAATTCAATCTCATCGGCCAGGGCGGAGCCGTGCAGGGAAAAACTCTCCGGACCGATCCGGAAATCAAGGGTCGCATTGGTGCCGGCCAGAGCCGCTGCCAGCTCCTCTCGGGTCAAACCACCAACCCCGCTTTCCCTGACCACAGCCTCGGCGATGGGGGCTAGGCCGGTCACCGGTTCACTCTGCCTGCCTGTCCCAAACTGAACCGAGAAAAGCACTTGATTGGCCTGATAATCGGTAACTTTGGTGTTGAGGCGCACTCCACCAGCAAACACGGAGGTCTCGACACCGACGGCTTCGCGGTGGACCTGCTCAGCAATGACACCCGTACTCTCAGGCACTGGCAGATAGGGAAAGGGTTTCCACTCCGGCTCGGACCAAGGTTGAACCGTCTCGGCCGAAGCAGCGGCAAAAACCCGCCGGATCGTCTCTTCGGCCCCGTTTTTTGCCAACCCGGTCCCGGGAACACCGACCACTTCCACCACCCTTCGCGGACGATCCCACAAGTCACGAAAAGCGGCATGAACGTCCTCAAGCGTCATCGTCTCCAGAATCGGCCCATACAGAGCTCTTTCCTGGACTGGAGAGAGGATAACCTCGTTATTGTTGAGCTTGCTGACAAACGTTGCCGCCAGGTCACGGCTGTTGCGGGAAGCGCCAGTCTGCACCGCTTTATCAAGCATGGCGATGATCTCCCGCTTGCCCCGCTCCAACTCCGCGGCCGTAAAACCATGCTCTTTAGCCTGGATCAGGGTGCGTTGCAACAAATCGAGCCCCTCCTGCCAACGACTGCTCTCAACTCGGGCACCAATGGAAGCGTAACCGATTCGCTGCAGAAAAATCGAAGCCCGGGCACCGGTATGGGAAAGTGGACTGTCCGGTTGCCGTTCGAGTTGCTGCAACCGTCTGTTGAAAAGGGAAAAAGCGACAAATTGGCGGAACAGTGTGGTGCTCCGTGCAAAAGTATGCGGTTGCGGTGCCGTATTATAGACCGTTGTCAACCCAATGCCGGTATACCCGAGTTCCGGTTCGGGCAAGAAGAGGATGTCAAGCCCTGACTCCGCAACTGTACCGAATTGGGGGCATGCACCAACTTCACCCTCTCCGGTCAACGAATCGAAATGGCTGGTGAGAATATCGGCCGTCTCGAACGGATCCATATCACCGACGACGACAACCATCATATTTTCAGGCCGGTACCAGCGGTCGTAGAAATCCCGAAGCAATTGACTGTCCGCTGTTTGAATCACCTCCGCGACCCCGATGGGATCGCGTTGTGCCGGGAGAGTTCCGGCAAACGCAGCCTGCAGTTGCCGTTTCCAGACCCTTGCCGCGGCAGAATCACGACTCCGTTTTTCAGCCAGGATAATCCCGCGTTCCCGTTCCACTTCTTCTTCGAGCAGCAAGGCCCCCCTGGCATAATCAGCCAGAACCCGGAAACCGTCATCAAGGAACCCCGGCTCTCCAGACGGCAGAATCAGTTTGTACACCGTCTCGTCAAAACTGGTATGGGCGTTGGTATCCGCTCCGAATCCCATACCAATGGATTGAAAATATTCAACCAGAGTCCCCGGTGGATAGTGGGTGGTGCCGTTGAAGAGCATGTGTTCGAGATAATGAGCTATTCCTCGCTGTTCTTCAGTCTCCCGGATCGAGCCCGCTTGGACGTTAAGAAACAGCGCCACTCTGTTTTCCGGTTCACGATTCACCATGAGCACATAGCGTAGTCCGTTGTCGAGTTGACCGAAAGTCAAAGCAGGATCAGGAGCCAGATCGCTGTGATCCTGTGGCCAGCCAGAGGTCAGGCAGAGAGAGGTGTCGCCCGGGCTGGAATCGGCATGCACCGGTAGAGGTGCGGCTGCAGCCATGGCAGCAAGGAAACAGAGAAAAGAGACCCACGTCAAATAAACTCGAAATGACAATTGCCGCATTGTTGAACCCTTGTATTTGATGTATGAAAAGTACACGTTCACCTGGTGCAAGGAAAAAACTGTCTGACCTCGGAGCTGGGACCGTTTACCAATGTGCCATAGGTAAATAAACAACCTGAAGGTCTATAGTGATCCTCTGCACACGAAGTGCTGGTGAAAGGTATTATGAAAAAACACATGTGGTATTACTATAGGAAGGGCATTGAGGAGAGGCAAGATGAAGATTACCGGAAAAACGGCCCTGGTACTGGGCGCTTCACGAGGTATCGGCCTGGCCATTGCCAGAATACTGGCTGATCACGGAGTCCGCTTGGCCCTGCCCTGGTTTGACTGGCCGGAATCGACGACGGCCATGGCTGAAGAATTCGCCGACCACCAGCACCTCGTTCTTCCCGTTGACCTCCGCAGTCCCGATCAGGTTGCCGGTCTCATGACGGCAATCAGTGAGTGGTCCGGTGGGCTTGACATCCTGATCAACAACATCGAACGCGGTGGCATGCCCATCCTCCATGGCAGCTACCACCGGGAGGTGAATCGTCAGCAATGGCAACTGGAGCAGGAGACCACCCTGCACGCCAAATGGCTGGTCTTCGATCAGGCGCTACCGCTGCTCCGCCACAGCCGGGAAGCGGTTGTGGTCAACATCTCGTCCATCGCCGGTCAGGTCGGGCGGACCGGACCAGCCGGGCTCCTGTTCAATGACGGCTACGCCGCCGCCAACAGAGGAGTCTCTCTCCTGACCGAGACCTGGGCCAGGATAGGGGCACCAAATATCAGAGTAAACGAACTCATGCTCGGTCTGATCGATAGCAGGCACGGTCCGGGAACAAGGGGCTGGGACCTGCTCAGCGCAGGTCAGCGCGAAGAGCTCCTCACCCACACCCTGCTGGGACGGACCGGAACTCTGGAAGAAGTGGCCAGGGCTGTTCTTTTCCTGGTCAGAGATGCGGATTTCCTCACCGGGGCGATTCTGAGGATGGATGGGGGATATGTACTGGGCGGGGAATTGCCTCCGAAGATGCCCGGAGGAATACTCTAAACAGGATCAGGACAAATCAGATGTCCAATGCCCAGTCAGGGATGTGGTTCATGATATACTGGGTCAGCTTTTCCTTGGCGGCGTCATCGGTGCCCGTGATTCCAGCATCACGCATGACCTCGTCATAGTCAAACCAGCAGATTTCCTTGTCCTGGTGGTTGTAGACGTTGAAGATCCGACGATCAGGATCATCGACATCTTCCTCCTCCTGAATGGCGGCAACCAAGCGGACTGCCTCTTCATAGGACAGAAATTGCACCTCATGTTCTTCGCTCATGGATTCCTCCATTGGTCGGTACAGCCATTCCGGTTCGCGTTCACCCGGATGACAACAAGGCGAGTCGGCGGGAACCGACTCGCCTGATATGAAAACGTTCAGTGCTCAGGCAGGTTTAACCACGGCTCCGGAACGGATACAGCGAGTACAGGCATTGATGCGCATGGTGGCACCGCCGGCGCTGACTGTGCGCACACGCTGCAAATTGGGCAACCAACGACGTCGGGTTTTGTTATGGGCGTGGCTGACATTGTTTCCGGTG
>SKJK01000225.1 GCA_007121995.1 Desulfobulbaceae bacterium | reverse complement strand
GTGGCAGCGAACATATTCTTTTAGTTGATGACGAGAAATCCGTTGCCGATGTGACCACTGGCATGCTAGAGCGACTGGGATACAAGGTTACCACGCGCATCAGCAGTTACGATGCCCTCGAAGCGTTCCGTAATCTGGCTGATCGAATCGATTTGCTGATTGCCGACCTGACCATGCCCCAAATGACCGGATTACAGCTGTACCGGGAGATTAAAAAAATCCGTCCTGATGTCAAAGTTATTATCTGCACTGGATTCAGTGAGCAGCTTAACAGTCGGCAATCCAAAGTTATTGGTATTGAAGGCTTTCTGAATAAACCGGTGATCATGGCCGACCTGGCTCGCTGTGTCCGCTCGGTTCTTGATGGATAAAAAGAAGCGGCCGCTGGCGGCCGCTGGCTTCCGATGGATGCCCGATGCAGCGGTTGCTGTTCCTCTGGCGAGGATAAGGATGGCCGTTCTTCGGCTGCAGTGGAGAGACAGGTGAAAAAAATAGAAGTGAAGGAAACAACAACCCTGCTGGCTGTGTTGCTCAAGGCCGGCTATTCGCGAACCAAGATCAAGCAGTTGCTTAAATACCGTGCGGTTCGGCAGGATGATCGGCCCTTAACCCGGATTGATCAGGCCCTTGCTGTTGGTGACAGTCTGACAATCACCTCGGAAAAAGAAGAGGGGGGCAGATATCGTCCGTGTCCCGGGCTTCCTATCGTATACGAGGATGCAGATATTCTGGTCATTGACAAGCCCTCTGGAATGCTGACCATCGCCTCGGCCACCGAAAAAATAAAGACCGTCTACTACAAGTTGACCGCGTGCCTCAAAGAACGAGAAGGAGAGAATCGGATCTTCATCGTCCATCGCTTGGATCAGGGGACGTCCGGTCTGCTGGTTTTTGCCAAGAATGAAACGACCAAACATGCTCTACAGGACTCCTGGTCGGAAGTCCGCAAACGTTATCGAGCCATCGTTGAGGGGGCACCCAGAGAGAGCAACGGTACGATCAGCGGCTATCTGTGCGAGTCGAAAATACACCGGGTCTACTCCGTTGCCACCGATACGGGTACAGGCAAGTACGCTGAAACCGAATACAAGTTGGTGCGCACCGAGGGTGAATACTCGCTGCTGGAGGTGATTCCGGTTACCGGTCGCAAAAATCAGATTCGGGTGCATCTGGCCGATCTCGGCCATCCGGTGGTTGGCGACAAGAAATACGGGGCCAAAACCGATCCTATTCGCCGGCTGGCCCTGCAATCCTGTTTTCTTGCTTTTGTCCACCCGACCAGCGGTAAGCTGATGGAGTTCAGTCTCGAGCAGCCAAGCAGATTCAACACGCTCATACCCCGGAAAAAAGCAGGTAGACGCTGAGAGGGGCCTTGCCGTGGGGTGGTTCTTTCCTTTAGCCCCCGACCCAGCGGTTTCCAGGTTTCGGGAATCAAAGCATACCCGTTCTTTTCTTCGTTTACTGTCCCCCGTCGGTTCGGATAAAGTATTGTGCATGGGGAAATGATGCCTGCATTGTTTCCAAACAACCAAAACCCAAAGGGGTGGAAGCCATGAAGCTCCTCGGTCTCCTTATTGTGGTCATGGTGTTGAGCGGATGCGCTACTCTGAACGTTGAGCAATGCCGGCGGGGTGACTGGTACGGTATCGGCTTGGCTGATGGACGGGACGGTCTACCGGCGGCCGACCAACTGGATCGCCATATGCAGGCTTGTGCGCGGCATGGAGTGCGCGTCGATATGCGCTTGTATCAACAAGGTCACACCCAGGGTCTGTTGGATTATTGCCGGATTGACAACGCTTTTGATACCGGTCTGCGGGGCCAACGCTATCGACATGTCTGCCCGCCGGAAATCGATCCTCTTTTTGACCATTACAACAGGGCTGCTTATAGAGTTTACGATCTACGCCGCCAGTTGGACAGTGCAGAGAGATGGTTTTTCAGTTCCGAATACAGGTTACTGAACCGGAACCTGTCCCCAAAAAATCGTCGATGGCTCAGGGATGATATTCGTGAATTCGACTGGCGCCGCGATCAACTCCGGTACGAGCTTTACAAAAGTGAACGGTATCTGTTTTTACTCATGGACGAAGCCCGCGACTGGGAGCGGGCTTCTGACCCGAGATGAGGGTGCCGCTCATCTCGAGCAGCACATTAATTTTTCTGCCTGGAAAAACGATTGGAGGTGAGCAGAGCGAAGAGAGACGACGCAGCTATTGAAAAATGCTGGAAGTGTGCGATCGGTGAACGATACTGCGTGTATTCGTCCGTGCACTTATTTTGTTTTTACCGCCCAGGAATAATCTTTGGTTCCTTCAGCAATTTTTTGGGTCAATTGCTCTTGAATCGCAGCAGCGGCCGATGGTACGCTGATTTCATCGCCGGCGAAGGCGGCAACTTCCAAAGGACGAGGGTGGCTGGCTTGACGCTCAATAGCGATATCGGCGATGATTTCCGAGTCCGGATAGGTACTTTCCAGGTATTCGTTAATGATCTGCCATTTCCGTTCAGCAAGATTGTCAGCACTCAGCTCTTCATCGTAGCCGCTTTCTTCGAATAAATTGCCGATAAAAATACAATCAGCAACAACAATTTTATTTATTTTAGCGTCAGTCATGTTTTTCCCCGTTCCAAGGTGTGCAGTATACAGTCGTCAGCATGACTTCATACCACAGGAACAGTGTTTCGGGCAAGCACAGGGATCGGTTTTTGTTTTCCTGGATCCGTGAGCATCCGTCCGCACGCCCCAAAGGGCGGAGGGTGACGGCATATTACAAGAAAGGTCGCTGCATTTATAACCTAATTACAATAAAATATACCTATCCTGCCGTCACGGATTCAGGGTTGTGCCACCCTGGCTGGTATCGTCACACCTGATCCGATGCGGCTGGCTGGACTGATTCTACATGGTGTGGCCGGGCAAGGCCGTTGCAAAATCACCTTTGATGCTCGTGCCGCAGCCAGATATAGATTGGCAAAGGTTATGTCATGACAAAACTGAGCGAACACGTTGCCTGGTATTATGTGTTGAGAGAATTCTGGACCATCTACCGTTTTCATTCCGCAGGAGGCAGCAAACCGATTCGATCGCATAAACGGGAGGTGCGCAATCGCCTGAGCGATGAGATGGACAAAGATCCTGAACTGCTGCAACGGCAGGCACAGCTATTGCCGGCCTGTGACTGGCTGGGGCGAGCTCTTGATCAAGGTATGCTTGGCGTCGGTGCCGGCCTGATCCGCAGTATCCAGCAGATTGTTGATCAACTGGAATGGGAGTACGGGTACCAGCGCATGCCGCCGGGTTTGAAGCCGAAATATGCTTATGCCGAATTAATGAGTCCCCGCGGGCCAGTTGTCAGCGAATGTCTGGCTCTTGGCCTGGTTCTGTTTGCACCCCGCTGTGTTTATCCGGCTCACAGCCACGATGGGGTAAGTGAGTCCTATGTCTGTCTCAGCGGTGTTGTTTCCGAGGGGGATGCCGGTGTCTTTGTCCCCGGGTCGTTGATATTCAACCCTCCTCATAAAACTCATCGGTTGACAACAGGTGATTTTGAGCCAACTCTGCTTGCTTATGCCTGGATCGGGCCGCCCGAGAAATTACTCAGCCAATCGATGAAGTTTTCACGGCAAAGGTACCAAACCAGGCGTTTTTAAACTATACTATCGGGTGAGATATTTCCGGATCAATCCGGCCCGAGGGCGAGGGCGTGTCTGGGTTGGTATTGTTGACGGGTGCAGGGAAACGACGGCTCGCCTCCCAAAACAAGAATTGTTGATCCGTATATGAAATGTTGTGAGCTGTTACCGGGATGTTGTATTGTGCTTAGTGTGCTTTGAAACAATACGGATCCCGATCCGTCAAAACGTTAAGGCCGAACCCATGGGTAACGGCGGCGCAACCGCGACAAACGGGATGCAGTTGGCAGTCCTGGCAGGAACTGGTTCCGGCCCTATATTTTCGCGCTGGTTCACTGGCATAGATATCGTTGAGGGATTGGGTATAGATATTGCCGATGGGTGAGGGGAATTTTCGGCAGGCATGGACTTTGCCATCGGGAAGGACAGAGACAAAATTAAACGCCGCCCCGCAGCCAAATCCGGTACAGCCACCGGTGAGCGGCCTGTTTTGTGCTGCAAGATGCAGATTGAAAAGATTATCTTTGAGGCTGAGGCAGGCATTGCTTTCAGCCGCGCCGAGAAAGGCTTCGAGAAATTTCGGGAAACGGTCGATCTC
This sequence comes from Desulfobulbaceae bacterium, assembly GCA_007121995.1. Lineage (GTDB taxonomy): Bacteria > Desulfobacterota > Desulfobulbia > Desulfobulbales > Desulfobulbaceae > Desulfobulbus. The sequence continues at coordinate 4,575 of SKJK01000225.1, read as the reverse complement.
AACAGAGGCAAGTGCGGCTCCTTCCCCTACCATTGCCAGGCGGTTGAAGGTGAACAGGTCGGTTCTGCCGCAAAGCACGTCGGCCAGGGCCAGAACCTCATCGCAATTGGCCCGGGTCAGGGTGAGCATGACCATCGAGTAAATATCATAGTTGCGGAGCAGATCGAGGAAGGCCAGGGTTCGGTCGAAATGCCCCTTACCCCGTATGTAATCGTTGTGCTCCCGCAGTCCCTCCAGGCTGACCTGGTAAAATTCCGGTCGTTTGATCTCCACTACCCGTTGTACGTACCGCTCCTCCATGGGGTTGCCGAGGATAGCCACCAGAAAACCGCGATCCACCGCTTCCTGGTAGAGTTCATAAAAGAACGGGTAGAGCATGGGATTACCGCCGCTGAAACTCACCTGGGCATCGACATGATGCGCTCGACTGAAGGCATACAACTGGTCGAGCACATGGATAGCCTGGGAAAGTTCCATATCCTGCCGACTGGTTCGATCATAGCAGTGCCGACAGTGCAGATCACAGGCCTGAGTCAGATGCCACTGGAGGGCAAAGGTGGCTACTCGTGTCGGGCTGGAATACTCAAAGCCACCCTGCCGGAAGATCTGTTCACGCACCAGGGATGAGGGCGGAGCATAGATCAACTTCTTGTGCACCGCCGCGGCGAGGATTTCATCGATTCTGCCGATGGTGACACCGGCCGCACGGGCAACGTCTTTCCTGTCGAGCTGCTCCATGACCATTTTTAAGGCCAGGACATCATGCCCATGCGGGGTGCAGACTTTGGCAGCGGCGTCAGGGCCGGGCTGATACAACAGGACCAGTGCTTTTTTCTCCTGTGGCTGGACGGATTGATCTGCGAGAAATTCGGGCAAACCCGTCCATTCAACCTCCAGTAGCTGGACTGTTGGATTGATGGTGTGCCTGTGGTCCGGTACTGGCTGAGTCGTCGGGGCGGAGTTCAGCTGGGAGCGAGCCAGTTCGATGGTGGCAAGTTCAGGTAGATAGGGGTGTTTGGTGTGGGTCAGAGGGTGTGTGGTCAGGTAAGCGGGAAAATCTGCCGGTGAGAGGGCAGGGGGCAATGCCTCAGCCAGACGGGAACTGATCGGGTAGATGACGGTCAGAGACTGGTTCGCATGCACCATGGGAGTAACTTGTCCGAAGACAGGGATATCGGTGCCACAGCACCGGTATCCCTTGTCAGGTATTTCGTGCCAACTGCACGAGTGTCAATCAACCGCCTCAGCCGCTTTTTGCTGGTTTTTTAGGAGGTACCTGGTCCTCTTTCGGTTCATCATTGTGCTCTTCGGTGGCCGGATCTTTATCTTTTTCTTTGTCAGTGCTCACGGCACTGTCTTTCATGCCGCCTCAGCCACTGCCCGCTGCGGGCTGTTCCACTTCGCTGGCGCTCCCGGCGCCAGGTTTGGCACCTCAACCGCTCCCGGATGCCTGCGCCCCCGGGATATGGACGCCGCCGACGCTGACCAGCCCGGCAATACCCAGCCCGGCGAGCAGCTTTTTCAGATCCTTGTTTTTCATGAGAACCTCCTTGTCAGGATGATGACGAAAACAGGCTTAAATAGAAAAAATCTATTTTTCAATGCCCGCCTATAGGTCAAAACTCTACAGATAACAAGAAGCGTTGTCAATCAATAGCTGTATAGGACAGGTGAGGTGTCGAAAATTCCCGGGACATAATTCAGCTGGTTGCCAGCGACCTGTTGCTCAATGCCGGGCTTGGTTATGGTCCCTGGTCAGCACCCGGGCAACAGCGAGTTGCCAGCCGCGCAGCATCTCCTGTCGTCGGGCATCCTCGCATTGCGGGGTGAATCGGGCCTCGCGCTGCCAATATTCACCGGCAGCCGAAAGGGAGGGCAGCAAACCAAGCTGGACAGCCGCCAGCCAGGCTGCACCAAGGGCCGTGGTCTCAGTCACCCGTGGACGTTCCACCGGGATGGCAAGCAGATCAGCAAGGAACTGGAGAAACCAGTTGTTAGCTGCCATGCCTCCATCAACCCTCAATGTCCACGAATCGGTCGTATAATCCTTTTGCACCGCATCCATCAGGTCATAGGTCTGGTAGCCAACCGATTCCAACGCTGCCCGGGCTATTTCGGCAATCCCGGTGTCGCGGGTCAGGCCGAAAATGGCACCCCGGGCGTGGGGGTCCCAGTGAGGCGCACCCAGACCAGTGAACGCGGGCACCATGAAGACCCCCCGATTCGAGTCCAACCCCTGGGCCAACCCTTCCACTTCCGCCGAGGAACCGATCAGCCGTATGCCGTCCCGTATCCATTGAATGGCGGCGCCAGCCACAAAAATAGACCCTTCCAGCGCGTATCTGGTCTGCCCCTGGACTCGATAGGCAATGGTCGTCAGCAGACGATGGTTCGAGCGACAGGGGGCCTGGCCGGTATTAAGGAGGACAAAGCACCCGGTTCCATAGGTGCTTTTAATCATGCCGGCTTCGATACATCCCTGGCCGATGGCAGCTGCCTGCTGGTCGCCGGCAATTCCACAGATGGGCAGGGAAACACCAAACAGATCGGGGCTGGTGGTGCCGAAATCAGCGGCACAGTCCCGGACCTCGGGGAGAAGAGCAGGAGGCACCTGGAAGATCTCCAGCAGTTGGGGATCCCACTGCTGGGTATGGATATTGAACAGCATGGTGCGCGAGGCATTGGTGACATCGGTGGCATGGACCCGCCCACCGGTCAATCGCCACAGGAGAAAAGAATCGATGGTGCCGAAGGCCAGTTCACCGGCCTCTGCCTGGGCCCGCGCACCAGGAACCTGGTCAAGGATCCAGCGCAGTTTACTCGCGGAAAAATAGGGATCAATAAGCAGGCCGGAAGTAGCGGCTATGGTTTCTTCCCCTTCGGCACGTCGGACATCATCACACAGGCTGGTGGTCCGTCGGTCCTGCCAGACAATGGCATTGTAGATCGGTTGAGAAGTGGACCGGTTCCACACCACTGTGGTCTCTCTCTGGTTGGTGATACCGATGCCGGCAACGCGAACCCCCTTCGCCTCGGCCTGGGCCAGAGCCTGACGGCAGACCGTGACCACCGCCCGCCAGATCTCTTCTGGATCATGCTCCACCCAGCCGTCATCTGGATATATCTGGGGTAATTCCTGTTGAGCTACGATGGAGCAATCGCCCGACAGGGAAAAAATCATGGCGCGGGTGCTGGTGGTGCCCTGGTCAATGGCAAGGATATGGTCTGGGGTCATATGGTCCTCCAACAAAACAAAGTCATGCAGTGATGGCTCTCTCCACACCTGCCTGTATAATCAACTTAACGCAAAAAGGCACCCTCAAGAGGGTGCCTTTCCATGTCTCCCGGCAAGAGCGAGAGACGGATTTATCAGCCTGACAACTGCAAAGAATTATGGTGTCACTTGTACCCAGACAGGGTTGGAAACTGCAACCTTGCCGGCTGCATCCAGGGCAATGAAATTGTACCAGGTGCTTTCCCCGGGAGTAAACTGGAACTGCAGGGTTTCCCGTTCAGTACTGCCCGAAAGGGATCGAGAATCCACCGGACTGCCGATTTCCACCTCTTTGCTGTACACATCAACCTGTTCCAGGCCGTTGACAGCAAAGACGTCCAGGTGGAGATGCAAAGGCTCTCCGGCCTTGAGTTGGATTGTGTCGCCGAAATGGATGGTGTCGGTGAAAAACAGCGGCCCCATGGATGCGTAGGATCTGCCTTGCGCCACCGCTTGAAGAAAATCTGCCGGAGTCAGATCACCATCGATCCGGGCGTAGGTACGCATGATCCCTGAATACAGAGTATGGGAGGCCACGTCATGGGTGTCGGAACCACCGGTGAGGTAATAGGCCTTGTTTTTTCCGGCCAGATGTCCGGTCCACAACTCCATGGCTGTGGCCAGGGAGCGGGTGTCGGCATTGGTCGATTTGGCCAGATCAATGGTGGGCTGCAATTCGATGAGATCAAAATTGGCATCATAGCCGCCAGGAGCAATTTCCCGGTTACTGAAATAGCCGTAATCCGTATAGGGATGATTAACGATCACCAGAGCCTTTCTTTCGTGAGCCTGGGCAATGATTTCCTCAACATTCAGGGCAGGATCAATGATCTCGCCGGCAAAAGGCATGGGGAGAATGTTGAAATGACCCCATCCCGGTGACACCTCCAGGCTGGGAATCATGTCCACACCCCGTGCGGCAGAAAAAGCCCGCACAGCTTCGTGGTTGGCCACGGAATCATGGTCACTGACAAAGGTGAGATCCAGGCGGGCGGCCAGCTGAGACTTGACCAGGTCTTCCGGCGAGGTGCTGCCGTCGCCGATATCGGTGTGATGATGGAGGTCTACACTGTACCAGTTGTCCTTCTCAGGGTGAATACGGGTGGCGATAACCGCGGCACGCTGCAGGTGTTCTCCTGAGGCAAGCTGTGCCTCGAGTACTTCCGGTTGACTGACGAAATGGGCTCCGGACATGACGGTGAAAGTAAAGTCTCCGGCTGCCAGGGGCATGGAAACCCACCCTGTGCGCTCCAGGTCGGTGAAATAGGTGCGGGCTCCCAGATACTTGACCGCTGGAACAG
>SKJK01000250.1 GCA_007121995.1 Desulfobulbaceae bacterium | reverse complement strand
CAGTTGGGTGGCAATGCCCTCCATCTTTTTCAGACCTGGAGCGGCGAGCATGTGCCCCGCTACCTTGATGAATTGCGTCAAGAGGTGGTCAGCCATCCTCGTATCCAGGTGTTCTACGACAGTTCTGTGGGAGAGGTGATCGGACATGTCGGTGATTTCACCACTACCTTAAGGGCCGGTGCTGACCGGATAAAAACCGTCCATCATGGTGTCGTTATCATCACCACCGGGGCCAAACGCTATATTCCCGAGGAATTCGAATACGGTAAGATACCCAAGGTGGTTGCCTCCATTGAATTCGACAAGCTTCATATGCACAATGAAACCAGGGTGGCACGGGGCTCTTCTTTTGTTTTTATCCAGTGTGTTGGCAGCCGTAGCCAGGAGCGGCCCTATTGTTCCAAATCCTGTTGTACCCACTCGATCCAAAGTGCCATCAAGCTGAAAAAAGAGGCGCCGTCCCGCCGGATTTATATCCTGTATCGGGAAATCCGTACCTATGGGCAGCGCGAACGTATTTACAACAAGGCCCGGGAATTGGGCATTGTCTTTATCAACTATGAACTCCACGGGCCGCCGAAGCTTTCTCGGGAAAGGGACGGTGTGATGGTTGAGGTCTGGGATCATGTCCTGCATCGGCCGTTACAGATCCAGGCTGATATGGTCATCCTGGCCAGCGCCACCCTGGCCGGTCCAGACGCACCGAACCTGGCCAATGTGTTCAAGCTGCCCCTGAATGCCGATGGCTTTTTTCAGGAGGCACACGCCAAGTTGCGACCGGTGGAATTTCACGTTGACGGCGTGTTTGTCGCCGGCTTGGCCCACTATCCAAAGCCTTTGGAGGAATCCATTTCCCAGGCCCTGGCCGCGGCTGCCAAGGCAGGTAGTCTCCTGGCCCGCAAGGAAATTGCCCTGGAGCCCTATGTCGCCCAGGTCGACCCTGTGCGTTGCGACGGGTGCGGTCTGTGTATTGACGTCTGTCCATATCGGGCCATCAACCTGGTGGAATATGAGGATGAGCAAGGCGTGGCCTTGAAAACAGTGACCATTGACCAGGTGTTATGCAAGGGTTGCGGTATTTGTCAGGGAACCTGTCCGAAACGGGGCGTAGATGTTGCTGGCTTTACCTACGCGCAGATTGAGGCCCAGGTAGAAGCCGCCCTGGGTGATGCAGCATCGGAGGGGACATGAACTGGGACGCGAAAATCATTGCTTTCTGCTGCAACTGGTGCTCGTATGCGGCGGCTGACCTGGCCGGCATCTCGCGTCTGCAGTATTCCGGATCAATCAGAATTATCCGGGTCCTGTGTTCGGGCATGGTCCATCCGCAACAGGTCCTGCATGCCCTTGAGAAAGGAGCCGCCGGAGTGATGATTATTGGCTGCCATTCCGGGGAGTGCCATTATCTTAAAGGAAATGAGCTGGCCCTGGCTCGGGCCGAGGTGATCGCCGATACCCTTGAGGATCTGGGGTATGCGAAAGAACAGTTCGAGTTCACCTGGGTGTCGTCGGCGGAACCGGAGCGACTGGTGGCAGCCTTTCATCGTATGAGCGCCAGGTTGGCAGACTTGGACAGGGATATGCCGGTAACCATCACCGGCGGCGCATGGCAGCAGAACAATGAAACCTAAACTCAGTTGTGAGTGGCTGCATGGTTGTTCCGGTTGTGAAATTGCCCTGTTGAACAGCGGCGAGCTGTTGCTTTCTCTTTTTCAACAGGTTGACATTGTCCATTTTCCTCTGCTCATGGACCACAAGTACACTGATGGGGCGGGTGACGACGAGGAAGTATCTTTGCCCGAAGCTGATATCGGTCTGGTGACCGGGGGGGTTGGCCTGGAGAGCCATCACGGGGTCCTGAAGGCAATGCGACGGCAATGCCGGATCCTCATCGCCTTGGGTACCTGTGCCGTCCACGGGGGTATACCGGCGATGCGCAATCAGTGGACAGCAGGTTGCACCATGGAGACCGTGTTCAGCACTGCAACCACCGAGGCCGCTCCTGTCCCTGATGCGGTGCCGGCTCTGTTGGACCGGGTTTTGAGCATTGACGAGCAGGTCAGGGTGGATGTCTCTCTGCCCGGTTGTCCGCCGCGGCCGAAGATGATCGTCTCTGTTGTGGAGGCCCTGGCGCAGCAGAAAAAACTGCGTCTGCCGTATAAGAGCGTCTGTGAAACGTGTCCCACTGTGCGCACAGGGAAAGGTCAGGCGGTGATTCGTCGGGGTACGGCCAAGCCAGAATATACCCCCGATGAACCGTTGAGCCGGATGCGCTGTCTTTTGGAGCAGGGGTTGCTCTGCATGGGGCCGGTGACCGCCGGCGGCTGCGGTGGCAGGGAGGTTCCCCTCTGTCTGCGCAGCCGCGTTCCCTGTCGTGGCTGCTACGGCCCGGTACATGAAGGCGGCAATCAGCTCCTTGACATGATGAACGCCTTGGCCAGCAACGGGATCGATTATCGGACCATCATCGATCGCAAATCGTTGTTGCGTTTCAGCGGGGCCCACGGTCGCCTCAGGCCGGAAAAGAAAAGAAGGGGAGGGCAGCAGTTGTCATGAGTCAGGTACTGACCATTAATCCGATAACCAGAATTGAGGGCCATGCCCGGATAAGTATTCATCTTGACGAGGCCGGCCGGGTCAGTGATGCCAGAGTGGAGATCGCCACTTTACGCGGTTTTGAGCAATTTGTCCTTGGTCGACCGGCGGAAGAGATTCCCCGGATCGTCACCAGGATCTGCGGTATCTGTCCCTGGATGCATCACCTGGCAGCGATCAAGGCCATTGACGGCTGTTTCGGAATCAGTCCGCCTCCGACTGGAAATCTTTTACGGGAATTGTGCCAGGTGCTGGCTCATATCCATGACAAGATTCTCCATTTTTTCTTTCTTGCTGCCCCGGATTTTATGCTTGGCCCGGAAAGTGATTACTCGGTTCGCAATATCATGGGCCTGGTCCGCAGTGAGCCGGAATTGGCCGTTCAAGTGGTACGCATGCGGCAATTGGCTGTGGCTATGTTGGAGCGATTTGCCGGAAAGGCCATTCATCCAGTTGCTGGCGTGGTAGGCGGCTTTGCCAGGCCCATGGACGCCGAAATTCGGCGGGATCTGCTCGTCGACGGCCAGGTTCTGCTTGATTTTGCCTGTCAATCCCTTGCGTTTGCCAAAGAACGGGTCTTTTCCCGTTTTATTGAAGAAATGCTTTCGCTGGGAACGGTAACTACTGGATTTCTCGGTACCGTCGATGCGCAGGGTTCCCTGCGCCTGTATGACGGCCTCCTGCGGTTGATGCGCCCCGAAGGCAATTTTGACGAATTTCCGGCCGGAGACTACCATCGGTTTCTGGCTGAGCATGTCGAACCCTGGTCCTATGCCAAGATGGTTTATGCCAAATCCTGGGGGGAGGGGTTTTCACTGGATCCGGACCAGCCCAGGGGAGTGTACCGGGCCAATACCCTGGCCCGGATTAATGTCTGTGATCGTATCGCCACCCCCAGGGCCCAGGAAGAATTGGCGGTTTTCCGGGAACTGTTCGGTCGGCCCGCTCGGGGCACTCTGCTCTATCATTGGGCCAGGTTGATCGAGCTGGTCTACGCCTGTGAACGAGCCCTGGAGCTGCTTGCCGACGAACGGATTGTCGAGCCGCTGGTGTATCGTGCGGCCGAACCGGGGGCCGGCAGGGGGATCGGTCACGTCGAGGCGCCGCGCGGCACCCTGATCCATGATTATACCACTGATGAAAATGGGTGTATTACTCGGGCCAATCTGATTGTCGGCACAACCCATAATGTGGCCCCCATGCAGCTCAGTGTCCGGCAGGCCGCGGACAGCCTGATTCGCAATGGGGCTTGTGACGAACATATTCTCAACCGGATCGAGATGGCGGTCCGGGCTTATGACCCCTGAATTTCTTGTGCAACCCACCGCCTGGATGGCGGTCCGGCAGTTCTGATTACTTTTTTTGATCATCGCGGCACTTCGGTGCGCAGCCTCCATCGGTGAACTCCATCTGTGGGGCAAGCCTCTCGTTTTTCAGGTTTTCGGGTTTGGTTATGCAAGTAAAAAACGCAAAAACAAATAGAATAATCGTCCGGGTGGAGTCGCCTGACTGCGCCTGCGGTTTAATCGGTCATATGACAGTCGACGAGCTCAAACAGCGGGCCGCCCACGATGATATGGATCTCTCCTGTCCTGTCTGTGGGCTTATTCATCTCAGTCGAGAAGAAATCGAGGATCTGGAGAAACAGAAAGTGGTCCATTCCAAACGATACCGGGAAATTCAACGTCAGGCTGAAGGCGAGGGGTAGGACGGATGGTTGCAATGCCCTCTCTGGTCTCCATATTTCAGCATCTTGTGCAAAATAAGCCAGATAGTCCTGTGAAAAAAAGCATGGTGCAAACAGCAGCATACTGCTAGAGTACAAATCTTCTTCAAAAAAATACTGCCCGGTCGGGCCGTTTTCTGGTCAACCGGGATCAATGGACCTGCGATCCTGACCACGCCCATGAGTGAAATCGAGACAACAGCCCGGCGACTCAATGTCCATGGCCTAGTGCAGGGGGTAGGGTTTCGGCCTTTTGTCTATCGACTGGCGCATCGATTTTCCCTGACCGGAACGGTGGCCAATAATGGCCAGGGGGTTCATATTCATGTGCATGGTCCGGCAGCGGCTGTGGACAATTTCATTGCCGCGTTACAGAGCGAAGCGCCTCCGGTGGCCCGCATTGCTGCCATTGATGTGCATGCCGCTACAGGGGTTCTAGAGGGCGAGGCCGGTTTTCGCATTCTTCCCAGCTGCTCCGGCGGACAGACCAGCGTACCGATCGCTCCGGATATAGCCACCTGCAAAGATTGTCTGGCCGAGATTCTCGACCCCGGCAACCGCCGCTATTACTACCCGTTCACCAACTGCACCAATTGCGGGCCCCGCTTTTCCATTGTCGAACGGATCCCGTATGATCGGCCGAACACCTCGATGCGGGTTTTCCCTATGTGTGCGGCCTGCCGCCGAGAATATCATGATCCACTTGATCGTCGTTTTCATGCTCAGCCCAACGCCTGCCCAAGCTGCGGTCCGTGTCTGAGCTGGCACGACCACAATGGTGCTCCCCTTGCCGGCGATGCCCTGGCCCTGGCCGCCGCTGCTCTGAACGGAGGGGCTGTGGTGGCGATCAAGGGACTGGGAGGGTTTCACCTTGCCGTAGACGCCGGTTCGCAAGCAGCGGTCGCCACACTACGGACTCGTAAATATCGGCGAGGTAAGCCTCTGGCGATTATGGTCCGGGATCTGGAGGCTGTCGCCGAGTTCTGCCACCTGTCCGATGAAGAAACAGCACTGCTCACGGCACCGGAACACCCCATAGTCCTGCTTAAACAGCGGCGTTTCAACCGGTTGGCGGCGTTAGTGGCTCCCGGTCTGGATGTTCTCGGGGTGATGTTGCCGGCTACGCCCTTGCACCATCTTCTTTTTCAGCAGGGACGGGTTCCGGCTGCCCTGGTGATGACCAGCGGTAACCGCAGTGACGAGCCGATCTGCAACGGCAATGACGAAGCTCTGCGGCGGCTTCATGGATTGGCGGATTTTTTTCTTCTCCACGATCGCGAGATCGTGACCCGGGTTGATGATTCGGTGGCTCGCATTATGGCAGGAAAAATCCGGTTGTTGCGCCGGGCGCGAGGGTATGCCCCTGTCCCGCTGCCACTCCGGCAGCCGACCGCGGATATTCTTGCCTGTGGAGCAGAGGTAAAAAACAGCTTTTGTCTGGTCCGCGATCAGCAGGCTTATCTCAGCCAGCACATCGGTGAATTGACCGGGCCGGAAAATTTCGCCTTTTACCGGGAAAGCATCGCACATTTCAACTCAATTCTGGCCGTGACTCCGGAACAGAGTGCCTGTGACCTGCATCCCGATTATCTCTCCACCCGTTTTGCCCACGGCCGCAAGCTGCCCTGCCGGGCCGTCCAGCACCATCATGCCCATATCGGCGCAGTGTTGGCGGAACATGGGCTAGATGGACCGGTGCTAGGGGTAGTCCTCGATGGGGCCGGTTTCGGGCCCGACGGCACGGTATTCGGCGGGGAGATTTATCGCGCCGATCGCAGCGGCTATGTGCGCCTTGGCCGATTGTCGCACCTGCTTCTCCCCGGCGGTGATCAGGCCGCCCGTGAACCCTGGCGCATGGCGCTGGCGCTGCTCTATCAGGGACTGGGGCAGGCGGCATTTGCCACCGCCGCCCGATTGCCGGCTTTGGCAGTCGTGCCCGAAAAGAAACAACAGCTGCTTGCGCAAATGCTGGTCAAAAAACTCAACTGTCCCAGTTCCTCGAGTTGCGGCCGTCTTTTTGATGCCGTCGCTGCCCTGACCGGACTGTGTCTCTACAGTGAATACGAAGGGCAGGCAGCGATGCTGCTCGAAGCCTGGGCCGCCCAGGTGCCATCCTTTGCAACACCTGCGGCTTATCCACTCAGCTGCCATAAGCAGGACGGGCTGTGGATCATCGATTCTGCGTCCCTGGCAGAACACATTGTGCGGGATCTTGGCACAGAGATGGATGCCGCGATCATTGCCCGCCGTTTTCACCTCTGGCTGGTGGAATCCCTGGTAACGGTACTCCTTGCTCTGCAACGGCAGACAGGACTGCAGAAGGTTGTCTTGTCCGGAGGTTGTATGCAGAATAAACTACTTTTTGAAACCCTGGTCCAGCGATTGGAAGAACATGATTGTTCGGTTCTGGCTGGTGAACTGGTGCCCATGAATGACGGTGGTATCGCTCTTGGCCAGGCCTATACAGGAGGAAGAACCCTATGTGTTTAGCTGTCCCCATGCAGGTGGTTGAGGTCAGAAAAGGGAGCGATGAATTGTTCGACCCCGGGGTTGCCCTGGTGGCCGGAGACGGGATTAGTCGGGAGGTTCGGCTGGAAATGGTGGATAGAATTCCAGTGGTGGGCGAGTATGTCATCATTCACGCCGGGTTCGCCATCCGCACCCTGACCGAGGAGGAGGCTGCATACAACCTGAGCCTCATGCAGCGGATGGCCGAAGTGCTGGAGCAGGAGGGTCGTCTGCCGGGTGCATCGGAATGCAGTTGAACGAAGCGTTTCGCAGCCGAGAGGTCACGGCCCCCCTGGTGGCGGAGATCACCCGTAGCCTGCAGCATCCGGTGCGGATTATGGAGGTCTGCGGTACCCACACCATGGCCATTTTCCGCCATGGTATCCGGTCGTTGCTGCCCGAACAGATCACCCTTCTTTCCGGTCCCGGTTGCCCGGTCTGTGTCACTCCAGCCGGCCACATTGATGCCTTTCTCGCCGCCGCTTGCTTGCCGCGGGTTGTGCTCACCACCTTTGGCGATCTGATTCGGGTGCCGGGCAGCGACGGTGTTTCTCTGGCCACGGCCCGCTCCAAAGGAGCGCGAGTGGAAATTGTCTACTCGCCCATGGACGCCTTGGCTCTGGCGCAAAGAGAACCAGAGTGCACGGTGGTGTTTGCAGCGATCGGTTTCGAGACCACGGCCCCTACCATCGCCGCCACCCTGATCCAGGCGAGACGTCTTGGGGTGGATAACTTCCTGATTATTGCCGCTGTCAAAACCATGCCTGCCGCTCTTGACCTCCTCATGGATGATCCTGATCTGCGTGTCGACGGGTTGCTCTGCCCCGGGCATGTCAGTGCTGTTATCGGCAGCAAGGTGTATCGTCCGCTGGTTGAGAAATATCGGCTGGCCTGTGCCGTGGCCGGTTTTGAACCTGCCGACATCCTCACCGGACTGCTCAGCCTGATCCGGCAGATCCATGCAGGCCGGCCCGGGGTGGACAATTGCTATACTCGGGCGGTGACCGAGGAGGGCAATGCCAGGGCCAGATTCCTGATGGAAGAGGTCTTTGTGCCGGCTGACAGCGAATGGCGGGGTTTGGGCATGATCCCGGCCAGCGGTCTGATTCTGCGTAAAGAATACCAGGATTTTGACGGCCTGCAGCACCTGGGCATCCCACTGCGGGCGACCCGGGAACCCGGAGGGTGCCGGTGCGGCCAGATTCTCAAGGGTTGCCTGCTGCCGCCGGATTGTCCCCTGTATGGGGCAAGCTGCACCCCCTTGCGTCCGGTGGGGCCCTGTATGGTCTCCAACGAAGGGGCTTGCGCCGCCTTTTTCCGCTACTCCGGTCATAAAGAGAGCCATCGTGGCAGCAACCAAACCACTGAACCATAATAAGTGTCCATCCAGAAAAGAGATATTATGTCCTGAATTGCAGTGCGCTGAGATTGTAACCGCAGGCGTATAGGGTATATGCAAAGAGTAAATATGTGCCAGCGCACCAAAGAGTCAGGGCAATAGAGCCGTTGCTGGATGGCACGGACAAACCAAAAGTATGAAAGCAGATTCGATCATCAGTCTTGACCACGGGAGCGGTGGACTGGCCAGCCAGAACCTGATCAGCGACCTGTTCCTCAAATACCTGACCTGTCCGCAGCTGCGCGACTTGGAAGACTGCGCCGTACTCGGTGAATATGCGGGCCGCATTGCCTTGTCCACTGATAGTTTTGTCGTGGACCCTCTTTTTTTTCCGGGGGGTGATATCGGAGAGTTGGCTGTGCATGGCACCATCAATGACCTGGCCATGCGTGGCGCTCGTCCCCTCGCCCTCAGTCTGGCTCTGATTATTGAGGAGGGCTTTCCTGTCGTGGATCTCGAGCGGATCATCGCTTCTGTGGCCCGCTGTTGTGAAGCGGTCGGGGTAGCTGTTGTCACCGGTGATACCAAGGTGGTGCCCCGGGGCAAGGCCGATGGGTTGTTTGTCAATACCACCGGCATTGGTATCGTTTCTCATCGTAT
>SKJK01000302.1 GCA_007121995.1 Desulfobulbaceae bacterium | reverse complement strand
TTTCAGCCAAGAGCAATTGTCTGCCTCGATCCTGCATCTGCGCCGCAAGGGCAAGAGTTATGAAGAAATTGCCAGGGGACTGAACCAGATACAGGTAGTGCCCCTCTCCGGAGCCTCTCAATGGACCGCTGATATGGTCAGGACCCTGCTGCCGCCACTTGTCGACCTGGATAATCAGCGAGTGACCATTGGTGGTGACCTGTGAAATTGAACAGAAGATAAATACAAAGAAAATGCAACGAGGGGGCTTTTTCGGGCAGGTCGGTTATTCACGGCTTGACTTCACCAAAAACGACAGGTACCATGTGGACCATCGACGTTCAGGTGTCCGTATCAACGGATGAAAAGGGAATCCGGTTCAATTCCGGAACGGGCCCACCGCTGTACCCGGGGACAAATTCCGCACAATCGCCACTGCTTCGACCTCGAGGTGGGAAGGCGCGGAAAGAGACTGATCCGGAAGTCAGAAGACCTGCCTGAACAGCACCCTGATCTTGCCGGCATGCAAGGTAGGGACACGGACTCCAGCGGTACAAAAAGGGACATCCTGGACCATGATGACAACGGTCCGGGATTTTTTTTTTGGCCGGGCCCCCGGCGGCTATTGACGATCCATCCCGCAACGAGATTTTTTTCTGTATCATGGTGCTTCGGCGAATGGAACCACCTGCATAGAGTGACTCTTCCAGGAAGTACACTTGACAGCGCAACAAAGCGTCAGAGAAAGAGAACCGTTTCCGGATGGGTACTATTGAACCGTTTGCCGAAGACGCCCAGGAGTACACGATGCAACAGACGCAGGCAATTGTTCTCGCCATGTTCGGAACCACAGTGGAGGCAGCTCTGAAGGCTTTGCTCGCCATCAAAGACGCGGTTGCAAAGGCCTTTCCGGAGACGCCGGTGCGGATCGCATTTACCTCCAACCAGATCCGACGCATCTGGGCCCGTCGTGCCGCCGATCCAGCTTACCAGGCGGCCCATTCCGACATCCCCGCAGAGATTTTGCAGGTCCAGGGCCCCCTGGCAGCCATTGCCAACCTGCAGGACCAGGGATACGATACCCTGGTCGTGCAACCCACCCACATTGTTCCAGCCGAAGAGTTTCACGATCTCAGATCCTATGTTAATGGTCTTAACTCCATCCGGACCATGAAACCACGCTGGCAGCCATTCAAAACCATCGCCCTTGGCCGACCGCTGCTCGGCGCCTACAGCCTCAAACACACCTATGGTGACGACATTCTCGCTGCGGCCCGGGCCCTGGCCGACGATGCCGCCCTTGCCCGCCGTCACGATGCAGCCCTGGTCTATATGGGTCACGGCAACCATTATTTTCCTGCCGGCGGCCTGTACCTGGAATTCGCCGTCCGGATGCGACAGCTCTATCCCGATGTCCGGACGCTGATCGGCACGGTGGAGGGCTTTCCCTCCCTGGATGAAATACGCGAAGATCTCCACCTGCATAACCTGCGACGAGTTGTGCTCAAGCCTTTTCTCGTCGTAGCCGGTGACCACGCCCGCAACGACCTCGCCGGCCCGGAAGAGGATTCGTGGAAATCCATTCTGATCAGGGATGGCATCGAGGTGCTCCCGGTGCTCACCGGTCTGGGGGAACAACCGGCTATTGCCCGCATCTTTGTCAATCATATCGCTGATGCGGCCGCCGATGCCGGTATGGATCTGCGCTAATGCCAACCGGACGCGGGAAAGCAGCTATCCCTCTGCTGGCGGCCGCCCTGGCGGCGGGGATTGCCTTGTCGGCCACCATGGGTTTTCTCCGTATCCCGATCGCCGAGGTCATTGCCATCATCCTGGCAAGTCTCACCCCGCAGCCATTGCCGGCGGGCATCGATCCCATCGCTGTCACCGTGGTGACCGATGTCCGCCTGCCCCGCATCCTGGCGGCGGCTCTGGTCGGCGGCATGCTCGGGGTCAGCGGTGCCGTGTTCCAGGCCATCCTGCTCAACCCCCTGGCCGACTCGTATACCCTGGGTATCTCCACCGGAGCGGCCTTTGGCGCCTCCCTGGTTATCGTCCTGCAAATTTTCGGCCTGGCACTGCCGCCAGCTGTCTCCGTGCCGATCTTCGCCTTTGCCGGTGGTGTCGGCACCCTGGCCGTGGTGCTCTACCTTGCCGCCGGAGACCGCAGTCTCTCCTCCACCAGCCTGATTCTGGCCGGGGTTATTGTTGCCGCCATTCTGTCGGCGGCCATAGGATTTCTCAAATTCCTCGCCGACGAGCAGGTGGGCATCATCATATTCTGGCTCATGGGCAGCCTTTCCGGAGCTTCCTGGCAGAACATCTTTCTGTTGAGCCCTGCAGCCCTGTTCGGCATCCTGGTGGCTTTTTGCTACGCCCGCGACCTCAATATCATGGCCACTGGCGATCGGGCCGCCACAACTCTGGGAGTGCATACCATTCGCCTGCGGACCATACTCCTGGTGACCTGTACCCTGATGACCGCCCTGGCAGTCTCCGTATCCGGCATCATCGGCTTCGTCGGTCTCATCGTTCCCCATATGCTGCGCCATCTGGTCGGCCCGGACAACCGCCTGCTGGTACCGCTGTCCTTTTTCAGCGGCGGCCTGCTGCTGCTCTTTGCCGATACCCTGACCCGGGCGATCCTGCCGGTGGAAGTGCCCATCGGCGTGCTCACCGCACTGCTGGGTGGCCCCTTTTTCTGTATCATCTTCAAAAAAAGGCAACAGCATGGCAAAAGCGATTTCTGAACGCCGGCATGATCGCCTCTGGTCGTTGCGGGATGTCCAGTTCAGTTACGGCGGGGTACCGGTCCTGCGCGATATTCACCTCGAACTCCACCACGGTTGTTGTTACGGTATCCTGGGGCCCAACGGCAGCGGCAAAACCACCTTGCTCGACTTGCTCAATGGTCTGCTTACCCCGCAAAGCGGGACCGTCGAATTCCTGGGTCACGCCCTGCGTACCTGGCCCAGGAAAAAGTTGGCCCGCCACATGGCCCTGGTGCCCCAGGACTTCATGGTCCGGTTCGGCTTCACGGTCCGCGAAGTGGTGGAAATGGGACTGCATCCACATCTGCACCGCTTTGCCAGCCCCGGCCCCGACGACCTTGCCCTGATCGACAAGGTCCTGGCCGTCACCGGCATTGCCCACCTGGAAAATCGATCGGTCACCCGCCTTTCCGGCGGCGAAAAACAACGGGTGGCGGTGGCACGCGCCCTGGCACAGAAACCATCGGTACTGCTGCTGGACGAAGCTACCTCCAACCTCGATATCCATCACAGCCTGGAAATCCTTCACCTCATCCGCAACCGTTTTGAACAGGGTCATCTCCAGGTGGTGGCGGTCATGCATGACCTCAACCTGGCCGCCTTTTTCTGCGACGAGCTGATCTTTCTCAAAGAGGGCCGGGTGGTCCGCCAGGGAAAAACAGAACAGGTACTGACTCCGGAAATCATTGCCACCGTCTACGGAGTCGAGGCCGAGGTCACCACCAGCACTTTTACTAATTGCCGGCAGGTGAGCTTCAGGCTACCGGCCGCATCATAACCATCAACGTGGACCAATGAACAGCAAACATTTTCTTTTCATCCCCCTGCTTCTTCTCTTCTTCTCCGCCGCACCGCTCATTGCCGGAACCAGTATCACTGACAGCGAAATGCGCACCCTGGTTTTTTCTCAACCGTTTCAACGGATCATCTCTCTGTATCCGGCCCACACCACCAACCTGCTCGATCTTGGCCTCAGGGAGGAAATCATTGCCATCGGCGCCAGCGACAATCAGTTGCCGGACCGTCCCCGAGTCCAGTTCCAGGATGATCCCGAGCGCCTCCTTGCTCTTAAGCCCGATCTGGTCCTGATCCGTCCGATGATCAGCAGAGGCTACCCGCATCTGGTCCGTATTCTGGAGAGAAACAATGTCCGGGTGGTTTCTCTCCAACCCACGGCAGCCCCCGAACTGTTCACCTACTGGGAAACTTTGGGCAAACTCACCGGTCGGGAGGAAGAGGCCAGGGCCATGATCACTACTTTTGGTCAACGTCTGGCCGAACTCACCGCCGATATCCAGCAGCTTCCCAGGGACCAACGAAAACGGGTCTACTTTGAATCCATCCATCGGCAAATGAAAACCTTTGCCCCCACCTCCATGGCCATGTTCGTGCTGGAAGCCGCCGGTGGGGTCAATATCGCCACCGATGCCCTGCAGATGCGCGAAACCAACATCGCTGCCTACAGTAGAGAACGGCTGCTGGCCAAAGCCGATGAGATCGATCTCTATCTGGCTCAATACGGTCGCATGAACCCGGTCAGTGTCGATGAAATCATGCGGGCGTCCGGTTTCCAGGTCATCAAGGCCGTGCGTCAACGCCAGGTCTTCCTGGTGCCCGAAGAACTGGTGTCCCGGCCAACCATGGGACTGCTCGACGGCATCGCCTTTGTCAAGTCGCTGCTTTACCCGGACTACAGCCAGAACGGACTCACCCGCCTATGAAGCAGCCTGCCCTGCTCATCGCCGGTACCCATTCCGGTTGCGGCAAGACCACCCTGACCCTGGGAATCATGGCGGCCCTTGCTCAACGCGGACTCATTGTGCAGCCCTTCAAGTGCGGCCCGGATTTCATCGACCCCACCCTGCACCGGATGGTGACCGGCCGCATCTCACGCAACCTCGATGTCCGGATGTGCGGAGCGGATTTTGTCCGCCACACCTTCACTGTCAACAGCCCGCCGGGAAGTTGCCGGGTGGTTGAAGGAGTCATGGGTCTTTTTGACGGCGGGGAAGGCTCGGCCGCTTTCCTCGCCCGCACCCTCGACCTCCCGGTCTTCCTGGTTATTGATGTCCGTTCCGCGGCGGAAAGCGTTGCCGCCGTGGTCAAGGGATTTGCCGACCTGGATCCCAACCTCGACCTGGCCGGAGTTATCTGTAACCGGGTCGGTTCGGAGAAACACCAGAATCTGGTGGTCAGTGCTATCCGGGAGCACTGTGCAACGCCACTCATCGGCTTTTTTCCCCGTCGGGACGAGGTACGTATTCCCTCCCGCCATCTCGGTCTGCACATGGGCGAAGAACACCCACTCAAGGGTGACGGTCTGGAACGCCTGGTCCATCTGACTGAGCAACATCTTGACCTGGACCTTCTGCTCCGAATCGCCGCTGCGCATACCGCCGACAGCACGGCGGTGCCCCATGCAACGGAACCTGAGCCAGCCATGCCCACCGGAGCCCGGGTGCGAATCGGTGTGGCCCGCGATGCAGCCTTCTGTTTCTATTATCAGGACAATCTCGACCTCCTGTGCCAGGCCGGTGCAGAACTGGTTTTTTTCAGCCCGCTGGCGGATACGGCTCTGCCGTCCGGCATCCAGGGGCTCTATCTGGGAGGAGGATATCCGGAGCTGCATGCCCGGCAGCTCAGCGCCAACCTGAGAATGCGGGAGCAGATCCGTTGCTTTGCCCAGGCAGGTCGCCCCGTGTATGGCGAGTGCGGCGGTTTCATGTATCTCTGTCACGCCCTTGTTGACCTGGAAGCCAACGAATACCCCATGGTGGGCCTGTATCCCTGCCGTACCCGCATGCAAACCCGCCTGCGCAGTCTTGGCTACCGTCAACCGATGGTGGCCCGTGACTGCCTGCTGGGGGAGCAGGGTACAGTGCTCCATGGGCATGAATTTCACTATTCCACCCTGGATCAGGACCATCCTGCCATGGAATCGGTTTTTCGCCTCGACGACAACCGCGTCGAAGGGTATATCCACCACCAGACCCTGGCAGGGTACATGCACCTCCACTGGGGCCGTACCCCTGAAGTTGCGGCTCGTTTCGTGCAAACCTGCCGTCAGTGATCACAGGCACCCCTCTTTGCGCGGTAGCGACTGCTCGCATAGAGAGGTTATAGCGGGCAGCCACGCCTGGACAAAGCCGGAGTACCTGTGGTCGCTGACAATACAGGTGCGTGCAAACTTGATTGGTACGACCTGCCGTCAAGTGACCTCCGGTACACAGGTCAATTACCTGCACTCGGTGAACATTTACGCCGTCAATTGAACCGAAGAGAACACCATGGTTATCATACAGCAGATCGCACCCAGCGAAATCGAAGCGGAAAGCTTTCGCATCATCGAAGGTGAACTCGGCCCCACCGGTTTTACACCGGAGGAATTCGCCGTGGTTCGCCGAATCATCCATGCCACCGGCGACTTCAGCTTTGCCGAAACCCTGCGCTTTCATCCGGAGGCGATTCAGGCAGGCCTGAACGCCATCCGCTCCGGCAAAAATATCCTCGTGGACGTCACCATGGCGGCCAACGGCATTTCCCTTGCCCTGCTCACGCCCTTGGGCGGCCGGGTGATCTGCCGGATCAAGGAACAGCAGACCGTGGAACTGGCAGCAAAAAACGGCGTGACCCGCTCCGATGCCGCTATAGTCCGGGCTGCAAGCGATAACATCGGTATTGTCGCCATCGGCAATGCCCCCACCGCTCTGCTCAAAACCATGGAGCTGATCGATCAGGGTCGCTTTGCCCCGGATCTGGTCATCGGCGTACCAGTGGGTTTTGTCAACGCAGTGGAATCCAAACAACTGTTGGCGGAACAACCATACCCCCATATCACCGCCCTGGGCCGCAAAGGTGGCACCCCGGTAGCGGTGGCCGCGGTCAACGCCCTGTTGCGACTTGCCTGAAAGAGATGGCCCCGCGACCTGGCACAAGGAAAAAGCTGCGCAGCGGATACACCACCGGTGCCTGCGCCGCTGCTGCCGCCAAGGGAGCTGTTCTCTGCCTACTGGGCCGGGAACATCCCGGTCAGGTGAGCATTGCCTTTCCGGATGGGTCCCGCCACGCCTTTGATCTCTGCCGTTACGGTGGGGAAACAGCCCTGGCCACGGTGGTCAAGGATGCCGGGGACGACCCCGACGTCACCAACGGCGCCGAGATTGGCGCCGAGGCCCGCTGGCTACCGCCAGCTGAAGAAAAATCCATTGTACTGGTCAATGGACCCGGAGTAGGCGTGGTCACCAAACCCGGCTTGCCGGTAGCAGTGGGAGAACCGGCCATCAATCCGGTACCAAGCCAGATGATCCGGGCGGCGGTGCTGGAGGCCCTGGGTACGGAAGCCTGCCATCAGCCCGTTGAGGTGAAGATTTTCGTCCGTGACGGTGAGGTTCTGGCGGCAAAAACGCTCAATCAACGACTGGGAGTGGTGGGCGGCCTTTCCATCCTCGGCACCACCGGTATTGTCCGTCCGGTCTCCGCCAAAGCCTGGACGGACACCATCGAGGCCTCGATGCGGGTGGCTCGGGCAGCCGACCTCGATGCGGTGCTGCTGGCCACCGGCCGAACCTCGGAGGCGGCGGTGCAACGACGACTACAGTTGCCAGAAGAGTCCCTGGTAATGATGGGGGATTATCTCTGCTACAGCCTTGAGGCGGCCAGACGTCATGGGTTCAGTCGAATCCACCTGGCCGGCATGTGGGCCAAACTGGTCAAAGCTGCCTTGGCCGTTCCCCAGACCCATGTGCGCAACGGCATCCTCGAAACCTGCCAGGCAGCAGAACTGCTCGCCCGCCTGGGACTGGAGGAACCAACGGCCACGGAACTGCGTCGAGCCAATACAGCCCGGGAGATTTATGATCGCCTGCAAGCCATGGGACGCTTCGATCTGGTGGCGGCGGTCTGCAGTCAAGCCCGGCTACAGGCCGAATCCTGGTCTGACCTGCCGGTCCGGGTCTACCTGGTAACCGCCGAGGAAGGGGTGGTGTATGTCACGGATTGAACTGATCGGCATCAACGGCGCCGTGCTGACCGACGAGCAGCGCGAATTGGTGCGCCATTGTGCTGCTGTGGTGGTCTCGAGGCGTCACCGGTCACTGGTGGCCGCACTTAATCGGCACCTGCTTGACATCACCCCGGTGGCAACCATGCTCGAGCAGGTGGCAGAGGTTCTACCCAGCGGCTCAGTAGCGGTTCTGGCCAGCGGTGATCCGCTCTTTCATGGCATCGGTCGATCCCTGATCCACCGCTTCGGCTCGGAACGGATCACCATTCATCCGGCCCTTTCCGCTGTGCAACTGGCCTGTGCCCGGTTTGGTCTCCCCTGGGACGATCTTGTCCTCCTCAGTCTCCATGGACGATCCGGACACGATCTCCCCGGTCGGATACTCGGCCATACCCGGATATTGCTGCTCACCGACCACCGCAACAGTCCGGATCGGGTGGCCGCCAGCCTGCTGGCCGCCCTGGAAGCCTGCAACGATGGCGAACGGATTGCCGCTCTCCGTATCCGGGTCGCCGAAAATCTCGGCCTTGCCGAGGAACGGTTGCTCAGCGGCAGTCTGGCTGACATTGCGGCGCAATCCTTTGCCCCCTTGAACATCATGGTGGTGGAACAACCGCCCCGCACCATGCCCTTGTTTTTTGGCCTGCGGGAATCGGAAATCCGCCATTCCCGGGGACTGATCACCAAAGACGAGGTGCGGGCCGCCACCCTGCACCGCTTGCGATTGCCAGCCCTCGGTGTTATGTGGGACATCGGCGGCGGTTCAGGTTCTGTTTCCCTGGAGGCGGCCCGCCTGGCCCCGGACCTTTCGATGTACACCATCGAAAAAAACCCGGAGGAACAGGAGAATATCCGCGCCAACATCCGAGCCTACGCCACCTACAATATGCGGCTTGTTGCGGGAGAGGCTCCGGAAGCCCTGGCTGATCTCCCTGATCCGGACCGGATCTTCATTGGTGGCAGCGGCAAGCGCCTGGAGGCAATCATCGAAACGGCGAGCATCCGACTGCTTGCCGGTGGCCGCATTGTCATCAACGCCGTGTTGCCGACAACCGCAACCACGGCCTTGTCGTGTCTGCAGCGCCTCGGATTCCAGGTGACAAGCGCCACGCTTGCCGTGACCAGGACAACCTATCCCGACGGTGCTCCCCAGGTCTTCAACCCCATAACTCTTATTACAGGCGACAAATGAGCACAGCAACTCCATCCTCGCACCCGGGGCATCTGTATCTGGTCGGTGTGGGTCCCGGCGATCCGGAACTCATGACCTACAAAGCTGTCCGTATCCTCAGCAATGCCAAGGTCTGGGCCGTCCCCACGGCACGGGAAAACGGCAGCAGCTGCGCCCAGAAGATTGTCGGTGCCATGGTGCCGGCCAATAACCGGGTCATCCTTTCGCTCTGCTTTCCCATGAAAAAAGTCTTTCTCGGTAAAAATACCGACGATCAGCTGCTCCAGGCCTGGCGGAAATCAGCCGACGAGGTTATAGCCCACCTTGATCAGGGCCGGGATGTCGCTTTTCCTACCCTCGGTGACGCCACCCTGTATTCCACGGCCTTCTACCTCTTAGCCATGATCCAGGAACAGCGCCCGCAGACCAGGGTCACGGTGATCCCGGGCATCACTGCCATGTCGGCCTGTGCTGCCGGTCAATCCAACCCCCTGGCCCTGGGCGACGATGTCCTGGCGGTGGTGCCGGCGGCTTTTGAAGATGAGCGGTTGCGTCAGATTCTCACCACCCTGGACTCCGTCGTTTTGATGAAAGTCCACCGGCGTATCGATGCTCTGATTGAACTTTTGACCGAACTCGAGCTCATTAACCACGCTGTGCTGGTCGAACGCGCCGGTCTCCCCGACGAACGGGTCTATACAGACGTCCGTGAAGCACGGGGACGGCAACTTCACTATTTTTCCACCATGCTGATTCGCAAAAAACAGGTACAGGTCTAAGATG
>SKJK01000228.1 GCA_007121995.1 Desulfobulbaceae bacterium | reverse complement strand
TGATGAAAAAGGGGAGATCGGTAAAGGTCGACACGAGCGGTTCATAATTGATACCAAAAAATTCATGGAAAAACTGTAGACATACTTATTCCCCCGCAGTGTTGGTGGGCAACTCGTAAACGTTCATCTCCGATGGGCGGTGAATGGATGTCACTTCACCCTTGTATCCGTGACGGCAGGGTTCTTGTTTTGGATATATTTTGCTGTGCTTATGATACTAAGTGCGGTGGCACATTGCATCGTACGCCTTCATCCGTTGCTCATCTGGGTGTCCGGTCGTACGCCATCTTCATTGCCCGTAGCCACCCGGTACAGTCTCCTGTAATCGAACGGCCCCAACAATTGTAGCTCAAGCACGGACGGACGCTCACGGATCGAGCTCCCTGGACGGGTTGTAGCGGCTCAGGACGCCATACAGCATATCAGGGAGGTCGTTTTTCTGTCGGGAGCTGCGTTGGATCTGTTTGAGGCACTTGGCGAAGGTCAGCGGTTCTCCAAGAGAAATATGACGGAGGATTAGAGAGATGAGCCTGGTGATAGTGGTCAGGTTGGAAATGCGTGATTGCAATTCGTGATCTCGGTCAAAGGCTGTTGACGCAAACACCTCCACAGGCTTGCCCTCCACTTCGCTTACAGAGAGATACCATTTGTTGCGGTCCCGATCAACGGTCCGATACCTTGTACCGTCCAGAACATCAGGCAATTCAGCCTCGCTGTCGATGAGCTTTCTTTCCGGGTTGGGAAGAATCGCTTCGTTGCGGTGTTGCAACCAGAGAGTCCGTATTCGTTCCGGATGATTCCTGATTGTGTCAAGGACAATTTGGCAGGGGCGGCACGTTCCGTCCTCAGCTTGCAACAGTTGTTGCTGTTTTTGCCCACAGATGATGCAGGCAGAAATGGGGGTCTCGTTATTCACGATGCTGCTCCGTTTTGATAAATCAGTGCCCAGACGCGAGGATCTTCACAACGGCCTAAAGATACAACGGGAGCGGCAAAAGGACAAGCCGGGAAGTTGTCTGTTATCGGACGACCACCACCAACGAAGCTGACGCACGGACGGGCGCTCACCGGTCCAGGCAGAGGTCAACGCGCAAATCCGCACCACCCCCTTTTTCCTTGCAGAATCAATCCTATTTGTTAGTATCGATAATTTCATGCAAGGTCGACTTTTTTCTTTTTTTACTGCTATGTGCTGAGAACGGGAATGGATTACAAGGACACGCTGAATCTGCCGCAGACCAGATTTAAAATGAAAGCCAACCTGACGCAGAAAGAGCCGTTGGCGCTCAAGCGTTGGGACAGGGAGCATCTGTATGGACAATTGCAGCAGACAGCAGCTGAACGCCCGCTTTTTATCCTTCATGACGGTCCTCCCTACGCCAACGGCAACATTCATCTGGGCACAGCCTTCAACAAGGTGCTCAAAGACATTATTCTTCGCTCCAAACGACTGGCCGGGTTCAATGCCCCTTTCATTCCCGGTTGGGACTGCCACGGTCTCCCCATTGAACATAATGTTGACCTTGAGCTGGGGGCAAAAAAACAGGTTATATCGGTTCTGGGAAAACGTGCTGCGTGCCGGTCATATGCGGAAAAATGGATTAAAACCCAGCGAGAGCAGTTTAAACGTCTTGGAGTGCTTGGCGACTGGGAGCATCCGTATCTGACCATGAGCTACCCGTATGAAGCAACTATTGCCAGGGAGTTTAACGCGTTTCTGTTATCCGGGGCGGTGGTTCATGCCAAAAAACCAGTGTATTGGTGTGCAACCTGTACCACAGCGCTGGCCGAGGCCGAAGTTGATTATGGCGATCACACCTCGCCATCGGTCTACGTCAAATTTCCGGTCATTGATGACCTTGGTGCAGAGGTGCCACAACTTGCCGGGCGTATCGTACAGGTGCTGATCTGGACGACAACTCCTTGGACTCTGCCGGCCAACATGGCGATTGCTTTTCATCCTGAAATCGAATACGCCGCCGTCGAGGTCGGTGCCGAGGTCTGGATTCTGGCCAAGGAGCTGGTCGCATCCTGTATGAGCTTGTTTTCCCGCGAAGATTACACCATTATTGCCACCTTTTCCGCTACCGGACTGGAGGGAAAACGCTGCAGCCATCCATTCATGAACCGGGACTCTCTGATGGTTCTTGCCGACTATGTTACCACCGAGGCCGGTACAGGGTGTGTTCATACCGCCCCGGGGCATGGCGCTGATGACTATCTTACCGGTCTCCGTTATGGCCTGGAGGTGTTTTCACCGGTGGATGATCAGGGCTGTTTCACCGCTGCGGCGGGCAAGTATGAAGGGATGCGGATTCCCGACGTTAATCGACAGCTTATCGAAGATATGGATTCTGCCGGGGTTCTGGTTAAAGAGACTTCCCTCAACCATAGCTATCCCCATTGCTGGCGTTGTAAAAAACCGGTGATGTACCGAGCCACTGCCCAATGGTTTATCTCCATGGACAAGCTCCAGTTACGCGAGCAGGCCTTGCGGGCTGTTGAACAGGTCACCTGGACGCCT
>SKJK01000198.1 GCA_007121995.1 Desulfobulbaceae bacterium | reverse complement strand
CTTGCATCAGTTCCTGCCCGAGGCGGCACAGAGCCGGTTTGCCGACTGGATGGAGATGTGTGTGGCCTCGTTTGAGTATCTGCCGCTTGTCTTCGGGTATGATGAGCCGATTCAGCTGGAGGATCGGATCATTACCTGTAATCTGGTCCCGGTAGCGGAGGGTGACAGTTTTTTCGTCATCGGTATTCTTCAGGATGTCAGCCGACGAAAGATGTTGGAGCAGCGTCAGCGCCAGCTGGAAAATGAACTACAGCAAATTCGCAAAATGGATGCCATGTCACAGATGGCCAGTGGCATTGCCCATGATTTTAATAATCTGTTGACCATCATCAACGGTAATATCGAAATGGCCCGCTATGTCTGCCACGACAGTAATGTATCCAATCTCCTTAATGAATCCGCCAAAGCCCTCGACCTGACAGTCCAGTTGATTCGCCAATTTACCACTTTTTCTCACAATTACCTTCCCCAGAAATCTGAAGTCCATCTGGCCAGTCTTATCGACAGTGTCCTGCAGCACCAACTGAGCGGAACCGATATCAGATACCATATAGAATCGGACCAGCATGACTTGGCCATTTCTCTTGATCCTGCTCAGATGCGTCAGGTTTTTGTCAATCTGGTGCAAAATGCGATGGATGCCATGGAGGGCAGCGGCCAGGTGACTGTGCGTATTGACACAGTTGATGGTGCAGAGGAAGCAGCCCGCCTTGGTATGTCTTCGAACGTTGGAGAGGTTGTCCGGGTGTCTTTTCACGACACCGGGTCCGGCATTGATCCACGTATTTTAGATCAGGTCTTTGATCCGTATTTTTCGACCAAACAGAAAGGGGCGCAAAAAGGCATGGGGTTGGGGCTGACCATAGTCCATGCCATCGTCAAAAAACATGGTGGCCTGGTTCGCATCGAATCTTCCGCCGACGGCTGTACGGTTGTTCTCTTGTTCCCCCGTTATCCCCACCTCGTCACTGATGCCGATCTTTGCTTAGATACGGCTCGGAGCGCCTGTTGTGTGCTGGTTATGGATGATGAAGAGATGATGCGCCTTATCAATAAAAAAATGTTTGAACATTTTGGGTGTCGTGTCAGTCTGGCTGCAAACGGTGAAGAAGCACTGGCCCTGTACAGGGATAAGATTGCTGCCGGCAACCGATTTGATCTGGTGCTGCTGGATCTTCGAATTCGCAGAGGCATGGGCGGCCTTGAAGTTGCCCGCAACATTGAAGAAATCGACCCAAATGCGGTCATGATCGCCGTTAGTGGCGATGTTGACCACGAGGTTATTCAAAATTACACCGCATATCCGTTTGCAGCGGCCTTGACCAAACCTTTTTCCATCGACGCTGTCGAGGATATTGTCAGACGGTTTCTGTGAGAGTGGATCTGCTGTCATGCCTTGGTCGCCGTAAAAGGGTCGATACAGGGCAATCGGATATTTCGTGACCGTTCACCGGGTGCAAGTCTGCAATGATAGAACCCGGTTCCTTTACCCATTTACCATCACTCCACTTGCGTATCCACACGAAGAGTTTTGGTAAACGGGTGATTTTTTCATTTGGTTGCTGTTATGTATTTAGCCAGAACCGATGCCGGATTGTGGCAATATCGCTATATATTACGAGAATCTTATCGCTGTGGAGATGTCTATTTTTCTCGAGACCTCGCTGATCTTGGTCGCGACCCCTCCCGTTTTATCGTCTACAGTGATGAAAGTTCATTTCTGATCAATGAAGATTTTCTTCGAGGATTGCGGCAGTTGGGAGTCCAAGCCCTGGACAATGAACTGGAAGATCTGCTGTTTCCTTTTGTCGATCCCTATATTCAGAACCGGCTGCGCCCGTTCCGTAATCGGAACAAATACCGTAGTTGGGAGCCGGCGAGCAACCGTATGCGGGAACGGGCCTTGGCCGAGACCCATATCATTGACCGCAGGCGACTGCATTTTCTCCGCCTGGGTCGTACCTCTGCGGAAACGATCGCCAAAACTCCAGCCATTTACTCGGTATTACTCGACAAATCACGAGACGAGATAGAACAGTTGATTATGCAGCGTGAACAAGCCCTTCCGGCCAGGGAATACCAGCAGTACCTGTTCGCTGTCTTTGATCTGCACCGGCATTTCAATGAGAGTTATGCCCGCTCCATGCCCGAGGCCCTCAATCGGGAGCAGCTTGATGACCTGTTTGTCGATGCGGTCTGTCGTCTGGCCGGCGATCAAGGATTCTGGCAGGGGTTCCCCCGTGGAGATACCCTGCCATCCTATCTGATCCGCTATCTGATCATGTATTTTGATGTCGCACCGGATGGGCCGGTCTTCCGAGCCGGGTTCACCCGTTCACGTTCACGGCGGACATTCCGCTCAGCGGCGGTCAGCGACGTCATGTCCCGCCAGCAGGCCATGGCGATATTCGGTCTCAGCAGTGTTCAACTAGCAGGTCTGCGCAAAAACGATCTCACCCGCCTTTATCGGCGTAAAGCTCATGAATTGCACCCGGACAAAGGTGGAGATACCGGGCAGTTCATCCGACTGACCGCCGCCTACG
>SKJK01000257.1 GCA_007121995.1 Desulfobulbaceae bacterium | reverse complement strand
GCAAAAAAGAAGTGATGGCTGTCCATCTCAAACCAGGGGCCGAAGGCGCTCATCCGCTTCCGGAGATTGAAAAATCATCCTTTCCTGACCAAGATGCCCTTGAATTGGAATTGCGCGATTTCATCCGGTGCGTCCGTGACCGCAGCCAACCAGCGGTTTCCGGTGTGGACGGCCGTCGTGCCCTGGATGTGGCTCTGCAGGTGGTGACCCAGATCAATGCCAATCGAGAAAAATTCAAGGAACTGCTGGGTGAGGAATACAGCCTCAACACGTCGATCCCATCGATTTCAGGTTGAATTGACCCCTCCATTCTCATGAACGAACAAGACGGGACCGCTACAGGAAAAGAAATCATGATCGTGGCAGGAGAGGCTTCGGGCGACCTCCATGGTGCCAACCTGGTGCGGGCCATGCAAGCCAGGGACACGGATCTCCGCTTTTGTGGCATGGGCAGCAGGGAACTGGCAGAGGCTGGGGTGACAATCCTCTGTGACGCCTCCAAACTGGCGGTTGTGGGCATTACCGAGGTCTTCAGCCACCTGGGAGACATTCTCCGAGCCCGACGCACGCTGATAAAACGGATGCGCAGTCACCGACCAGATCTGCTCATTCTCATCGACTACCCGGATTTCAACCTCTGGCTGGCCTCTGCTGCCAAAAAAATGGCCATACCGGTGCTGTACTACATCAGCCCCCAGGTCTGGGCCTGGCGCAGCGGTCGCACCCGAACCATCAGGCGGCTGACCGACCGGGTTGCTGTTATCCTGCCCTTTGAACAAGAGTATTACGCCCAACGAGGTTGTGTGGTGGACTTTGTCGGCCACCCTCTGATGGATTCAGTTCAACCGGAACTGGAACCCGAGGCGTTTCTCAACCGTCACCACATAGATCCGGCCAGAAAACTGATCGGCCTGATTCCCGGCAGCCGCAACAAGGAGATACAGACCCTGCTTCCCGATTTTCTCGCCGCCGCCGGTCTGTTGGCCGCTGATCACCCCAACAGGTACACCTTTCTCATCCCACGGGCCTCGACCATCGAACAACGGATTCTCGACCAGAACGGCCTGGCCGCCTGGAACCACCGCCTCGATGTGCGGGTCATCGACAGCCAGCGTCACGCCATGATGGCCGCCTGCGATGTCGCTGTCGCTTCATCGGGTACAGTCCTCCTGGAATTGGCCATTCTCGGTACCCCCACGGTGGCCGCCTACCGCACCTCACGCCATACCTATCTGCTGGGCAGGCTACTCATTCGACATCTGCGCTACTTCTCCCTGGTCAATCTGATCGGCAACCGCAGCATTATCCCGGAACTTCTTCAGGATGCGGTCACCCCCGAACGGATCGCCGAGGAACTGTACCAACTCATGGAAAGCGACAGCAAACGCACCGCCACCCTGGCCGGTCTGGCGGAAGTCCGTCAGCGACTGGGCAGTCCAGGGGCTGCGGAACGGACCGCTGCCATCGCCTTTGCAATCCTTGCCCAAACACATTGATGAACATGGATGAAATTACTCCCATCGAAATACCCATCGACGGTACCCTGGACCTCCACACGTTCCGTCCCGCGGATATCAAGTATCTTGTTCCCGACTACCTCGAAGCCTGCCGGAGCAAAGGCATTCTGCAGGTTCGCATTGTCCATGGCAAGGGGACCGGCACCCTGAGGCGGACTGTGCATGCCGTGCTGGAAAAACTTGAGATGGTCGCCTCTTTCAAACTGGGCGACGAGAGCAGCGGCTCATGGGGTGCTACTCTGGTGACATTGCACCGGGTGGAGTAGCCGACGGCATCGATTCAGTGAGACCGTGTGTCGCCGTCAGCTTGCGCACCTGAAGCATGAAGGTCGATGGCAGCGGCAAGGGACGCTCTTCCTGGAGGATTCCCAGAGCACGGGCCATAAGCAGCGACGGAATGGAATGCATGCCTTCCTGGTTATCACAGATGGTTTTCATGCGGAGGGCGTCGGTGAGCATGGGTTGCAGATCACCCAGTCGCAAGGTGAGTTCACGTAATTCCCGCTCTACCAGTTCCCTGTTCTCGGTGGCGAAGATGGTCACAGCGGGGTCAACCGGCTGGGTGCTGAACAGATTGTTGATCACAGCACCGGCCAGGCGGGTATGATAAGGTTCGATCCGGTCCACATAGCGGTTGCGCATGTCCTCCCTGAGCACCTTGAACAAAACCATCTGCACCATGACCACGGCCTCGCGCATTACCGGAATCAATTTTCTGTCAACCCTGGCCTGATCCTGAGACATGCCGGTATCGCTCATAGCACCATCCTCACCGCCGGGTCTCCGGCCAACATTTGGTACAGGTTGAGCCGTTCCGCCTCATCACGAACCGTGACTTCCAGGTTGAGGCTGCAATACCGCCCTCCTGAGCTGACATTGGCTTCAGAAATAGTACAGGACTCTGCGCTTACCCGGGTGGTGATGGCCCGGTACAGAGCAGTCCGATCCTCGCCGATGAGCCGGTAGTGCCAGCGGCAGGGATAGTGTATTTCAGGCGTACATCCCTGGCGTGTATGCATATTGTTCCTCCTTTTTGGCGCCGTTATATGG
>SKJK01000133.1 GCA_007121995.1 Desulfobulbaceae bacterium | reverse complement strand
CCTCCGTCCGAGACCCACTCCCATCCCTCGCTGCCGTCCCAGGGCCGGGTCTGCACCCGTACTTTTTTGCCGGCCATGAAGGCTGAGTAAAAGCCTACCCCGAACTGACCGATGAGGTTGACGTCTTTTTGGGCGGCCTCCTCCAGCTGTTTGAAAAAATGCTGGGAGCCGGAGTGGGCAATGGTACCCAGATTTGTTTCCAGTTCCTCTTTGGTCATGCCGATACCGGTGTCGGCAATGGTGAGGGTATGTTTTTTATCGTCGCAGTCAATGGTGATTTCCAGGGGGACGTGCGCATCGAACTCGATTTTTTCGATCAGGCTCTGGTGCCGGAATTTTTCCAGAGCATCGGCGGCGTTGGACACCAGCTCACGAATGAAAATGTCTCGCTCGGTGTAGAGCGAATTGATGACGATATCCAGGACTTTTCTGGTTTCCGCCTGAAACTGCTTGGTTTCAACCTGTGCTTCTGTCATCGGTCTGATCCTCTGTTGCTTTGTGGTTGTGCGGTGATTAAACAACCGGAAATTTGAATATTTTCCGGACAATACCAGGAAGATAAAGCCTCTTCCTGAATTCGTGACGGCTGAATTCTTGTTTGGGTTTTATTTTGCTGTAATCAGGTTATAATTGCAGCGGAAATACCCTTCATCCGCCGCCCTTCGGGGCGAAACTTCACGGATCCAGGATCTTTTATTTATCAGGCCAACATGGTAAGCACGAATGAATCCCTGTCAAGATAACCAATGCCGGACCCCGGCATCATCCGGAGTTTCACAATCACATGAAATCATTACAGTATGATCTTTGTATCGTTGGAGGTGGCCTCTCGGGTCTGAGTGTCGCCTCTTTTGTCGGCCATCAACGGCCCGAGGTACGCCGCCTCGTCCTCGAGCAGGCGACCACCCCCGGTGGTGCGATTACAACCTATAACGAGTCCGGCTATCTGGCGGAATGGGGTCCGCATGGGTTCCTTGATAACTGTGCGGAAAGTCGCCGCCTCGTTGAGCTCGCCGGTTTGCAGCATGCGGTCACCACCGCGCCATTGGGCCGGTTTGTTCGTTATGTCTGCCTCAATGGTCGCCTGCAATGTATCCCCCAGAAACCGTTGCGCATTCTGCGCGAACCCTTGATGCCCTGGAAAGGGAAACTTCGGATTCTGGCCGATCTGTGGAAAAAACCATTGCCAGGAGAACCCACTGTGGCGCAATGGGTGGAACATCGGTTTGGCAAGGACCTGTTGCCCTTCGCCGATGCGGTGTATACCGGTACCTATGCGGGTGATATTGATCGGCTGAAGATCGACGCCGTCATGCCTGGAGTCAGGGAACTGGAACACAAGCATGGATCTGTAATCCGGGGGGTCTGGCAGGCGAGGAGGGAGGCCAAGCGTCGCGAGGGTACCGGCAGGAAGGGGCTGCCGGCCATGACCAGCTTCAATGGCGGCATGGCCATGTTGCCACAGCACCTGGCAGCAGACCTGTCTGAGCAGGGTTGCCTGGCCTTCGGCAACCAGGTGCAAGGACTGGTCCGGGACGAGCAGGGTTGGCGGGTGTTGATGGAACAGGGGGAGATTATCTGTCGTCATCTGGTCCTGGCGCTACCGGTCAATCAGGGGCTGGCGTTGGTGGCGGCAGCTCTACCGTCCTTGCCACCGCCATTGCCAGCCATTCCAGAAGCGCGTATCCTCTCCGTCTTGCTTGGTTTTGATACCAGGGCCTGCATCCCCTTCGGGTTTGGCTACCTGGCACCGGAACAAGAGGCACGTTTCACGCTGGGAGCGCTTTTTTCCTCGCATATGTTTCCCGGCCGCGCCCCGGAGGGACATCACCTTGTCGAAGCCCTTGTGGGTGGTCGCCGTCATCCCGAGCGGCTGGATCTCAGCGACGATCAGCTCATTACCGAGGTCTGCCGTGACCTTGGTCAGTTGATGGACCTGCCGCCTCCATCCTTTGCAACCGTTTTGCGGCCACGGTCCGGTATTCCCCAACTGGAAGCAGGGTATAGCAACCTGCTGGCCTGGCGTCAGCAGCTCCATGCCGCCCATCCAGATCTCCATTTGTGCGGTTTCGGCTGGAAGGGAATAGGGATCAACGATATGGTCAAGGAAGCAGCACGAGTCGCCGAGGAGATCTGCACCCATGGTGTGGCCGGAGAAAGCACGGAGGTGAAGGGCGTCTACTTTTGAAAGACGCCCATTTTGTATGGATACCGATTACGACAAGCTACCAGGTTCAAGTATTCCATACATGTTTACCTGGTTGCCGAAAAGTGACTGAAAAACAGGGGATCGGCACTGGGTACCAGGCCCGGTCGCTGCATAATCAGGAAAGTTTGGCGGAGAGCATTTCGATCTGTTTGCGCACCGATGTCTGCCGGGACATGTCCTTGGTGATAGCCTTGATGGCATAAAGGACAGTGGAGTGGTCGCGATTGTACATGGTGCCGATATCGGCCAGGGAATTGCTGGTATACTTGCGGGTCAGGTACATGGCAACCTGGCGGGGAAAGGTGACGGATCGCTTGCGGGAACGGGAACGGAGGTCGTCGACACTGACTTTGAATTGGCTGCCGATGAGATCACGGATTGATTCCCCGGTAATTTCCGCGG
>SKJK01000324.1 GCA_007121995.1 Desulfobulbaceae bacterium | reverse complement strand
GTTGAAGTTCGGTGGACACTGCCCCTTGAGAGCGATTTCAGCGATCGCCTCCATGTCCACTCCAAGGGTCTCCAAAGCCGATTCTTCCAGAAACGAGCCGGTGCCTGCCGAGCACGCCTCATTCATAGCATAGTCCGCAGGGACAGAGTTGGTGATGTAGGTATATTTTGCGTCCTGTCCGCCGATTTCAAAAATAGTGTCCACCTGCGGATCAAAGTGGACCGCGGCTGTAGCATGAGCAATGATTTCGTTGATGACACCATCGGTGAAAGCGTGCAGCCCGGCGATCTGACGACCGGAACCTGTGACGCCGAGCCCGGTGATACGGATGGTACCGGGGTCGATCCGCTGTTCCACCTGGTCAAGCAGTGCTCGGTAGCAGCGCCGGGAAGCATTGACCGGATCGCCGCTGGTTCGCAGGTAAACGGAAGCGAGCAGCGCTTGATCGTGACGTCGAAGCAGGACAGCCTTGGTCGTGGTGGAACCGACATCGAGACCGACGAGACAAACATCTCCGGAGTGCACTACGGCGCGATCGATGGATTTGAATGTCACCATCGGTTTGAATGCGTTGAGAGGGGTCAGGTGGGCAAATGCACTTTTCCCTTGGACAAACAGCCTGGCCGGACCGGGGTACGGTTCGGTTTCGTGTTTCAGTCCCCACAGGGCCGCACCGAGCGCTTCCATGTAGGGGGCCTGTGCGGGAATAACGAGTTCGGGCAGTTCCTGACGAAGGTAGTGCAACATCAGCTGGTTGTGGGCTGTACCGCCGGTGATCATGATCCTGTGCCGATCGACCTTTTTGAGCAGCTCAAGGATCTTGTTGGCCATCATCCGACACAATCCGGCCGTGACCTCGGACCTGGGGACCCCCTTGTTGGTGGCGTGTGTACAGTCAGACTTGCAGAAGACCGAGCAGCGGCCGGAAACATGATACGGTTCCGCCGTGGTTGTGAATTGGGCCGTATCTTCCAGGGTAATGTTCATGCGTCGCAGTTGTTGTAAAAAAAATTCTCCGGTACCTGAGGCGCATTTGTTCCCGGTCATGACATTAGCGATACGACCGGATTGATCCAGGACGTATACCATGAACGTCTCGCCACCGGCGGAAACCACCGCAGGACAGTCCACCCCTGCGGGCTTGACAAAGGGGTAGGCCATTTCCACGGCCTCCGGCTCCGGGATCGAGGTGAGATTGACGAAAGTGCGGAACTTACGACCGGTGGCGGTAATACGGTCAAAAGAGGACATGTCCAGCAATTCGAGCGCCCGGAGCAGTGTACGCTTGGGGTCACCTTCGTGCGGGTGCAGGGCATGGTCGATGATCCGTGGTTGGAGCCCTGTTTCCGTTGTTTCCGCCTCGACCAGGCAAAGGGAAATTGTTGAGGCCCCCAGGCAGATTCCGAGTGATTTGAGTGGGTTGGTCATGCGATTGGTTGTATGGGATGCAAACCGTAATGGTTCTGGTTGAGAGTAGCAATATTTGTATCGTGGATTGCTTGTCTGTTTACGCCGTAGCGAATCCAATCTGCGGTACAAAGGGTTCGGCAGTTATCAGGTAACCGTTCAGCGAAAACAGATCCATCATAATCGTATCCTGTACCTTAAAAAAACTGTTATCGCCGGATACATGTTCACCTGGCGCAAGCAAAAAGCTGTCTGACCAGGAAACTGGAATTGCTGACCAGCACTTCATATTTGGATAAACAAGCTGTCGGGCTTTTGTGCGCCTGTGCACGTCAGTCTTATCCTCGGCCGATGGAGCGCTGGTGAACAGTTCTATCGCCGCAACCACCAGTGGCCCCGGATATCCAGATTGGTCAATCCCAGTGTCTCTGCTCTTGCGACCAGCCCAGCATATTCATCACCGGTGATTCTTCTCGATATTTCCGGATAATCATACGCCTTATACGCCGGTGTGTATTGGGCCATAATATTGACATACGTTTCTTTTGGCAAATGTTCTGCAATCCACTCCAGTATTTTTTCCGAACCAGCGGTGTTATTGGGCATGACCAGATGTCGGATGATCAAGCCGCGCTGCAGCATACCATCATGCCCCGGCTGGGCCACCCCGACTTGACGGTGCATTTCCAGGATGGCTTTTCCAGTCAGTTCCGGGTAGCTCTCCGCCCCTGATGAATACTTGGCCGACATCTCACCTTCCCAGTATTTAAAGTCAGGCAGATAGATGTCGACGACTCCATCGAGCAGGGTGATGATTTCAAGACGCTCCCAGCCGCTGGTGTTATATACGATCGGCAGTCGCAGTCCCTGGCCGGCCGCCTTGTCTAAGGCCTTGAGGATATGGGCTGAATAATGCGTTGGCGTGACAAAATTGAGGTTGTGACAGCCGAGATCCTGCAATCGAAGCATCATCGCGGCCAGATCATCGATCGACTGTTCCTGCCCTCTACCAATCAGGCTGATTTCATAATTCTGACAAAAGACACACCGCAGATTGCAGTGGGTGAAAAAAATCGTTCCGGAACCCTTCTTGCCGACCAGTGGCCGTTCTTCTCCAAAATGAGGATGAGAGGAAGAAACGAAAAGCCTGGTGCCCGGAGCCCGGCAGAATCCACTTTTTCCCTGGAGACGATTGACACCGCATTGCCGAGG
>SKJK01000286.1 GCA_007121995.1 Desulfobulbaceae bacterium | reverse complement strand
TTTTTCCGCCGGAATTCACCGGTCTCGACCACACCGATCAGACCGCGCTCCAATGTGGGGGCAAGATCACGGAGAGGGTCACCGCCACCAAATCCCTGATCCCAGAATCGTCTGCGGAACTCAGCCATGGGCATGGGCCCGGAAAACATCAAGGCCCGCTCCTGGGGGGTGATCGCCGTCAGTACCTGCCACTCTTCGCGCACGGTAAGTAGATCGAGCAATCCGGGCTGCTCAATGGCCTGGAGGAAGCCGGGCAGTCGCTCGCTCAACCACTGCCATTCCTCATCGCTGGGCTGAGTACGTTTGGCATTGGTCCGTGAATACGAATCATCGGTGTTGCCACGAAAGAAGATTTTCCCCCCCACCATGCCGACACAGGGCCGGTAGCCAAGGACATTGTCCGGATTTTTCGGGTTAACACCGCAAATGATGCCCACACCGCCGCAGTTGAACTCGGCAAACGTATCACCAACCGATCCCAGAACCCACATCTCAGGTCGCTGGTAATCGGGATTCCATTTGGTCATGGTGAGACCGCGAGCACCAATACTACCGCCGATCATCACCCGACCGCCGGCCATGGCATTGCAGACCCCGTTGGTGGCATCACCCATGACAATGATATCGGCGCCAATATTGAGATATCCGACATCATCGGAGGCGGCGCCATCGCAGATAATCGTGGCTCCCTCCATGCCCATGCAGCCGAGCCGCTGACCGGCGGGCCCCTTGATTCGGAGCGTAAGGGGGCGATCCACGGAACCCAGCCGCAGACCGATATTATGTTGGCCAAACGATTCGAGAAGCAGTTCATCAGCAACCGCCGCCGCTCCCCGGACCTCCTCCTCGAACACTTTGGAAGAAATCCGCTGATTGTTGTCATCCCGACCGCGGACAGTGAGTATGGTAGGTTTTGTTTCGCTCATAATGCAAAGAGGTCCTGTGTCAATCCTGTGCTCAACAGATATAGTTAATCTGCAGCCTTTGGGCGATGTCTGCATCGTCGATGCCAAGGGCATCGGACATACCGATGGGCAGGCTCTGGGAGCGCCCCAGGGGCGCCATGATTTTTTTCATTTCAGTGCGAATGCCCATGAAGGTATCCACCACGCGCTGGGCGACCTCATCCGGATCCAGGCGGCGATAGAGCTTGTCGTTCTGGCTGGTGATTCCCTTGGGACAGATACCAACGTTGCAGACATTACAGCGCCCCATTTCATTGCCGAGACAGCCGGCAGCAGCCTGCATGATGTACTTGCCAATATGCACTCCGGAGGCGCCAAGCATGATCAGGGCCATGCCGTTCTGGGTAACATTACCGTTTTTGCCGATGCCGCCGGCTGCAAAGAGCGGAATTTCGTTCTGCCGTCCCTGCCGGACCAGATCGAGGTAACATTCACGCAGATTCGAAGCAATGGGGTGACCGGTGGCGTCCATGCTGACGTTGTAGGCCGCTCCAGTTCCGGCATCAATGCCGTCGATCAATAAGGCACTGGCATAGGGATTTCGCACCAGGTTATTGAGCACTGATTTGGCCGAGGTCGAACCGGAGATTTTGGGATAGACCGGTACCCGGAACCCAAAGGCCATGGACATGGTCTGAATCATCTTCATGACGCTTTCCTCAATGGAGTAGAGCGTCTGGTGTACCGGCGGCGAAGGCAGATCCACCCCTTCGGGCACGCCACGCAGTCGGGCAATCAGCTTGCTGACCTTGAACCACATCAGCAGGCCACCGTCACCAGGCTTGGCCCCCTGACCGTACTTGATCTCAATGGCCGCCGGATCGCATTGCATCTCGGGAATAGCGCGGATAATCTCGTCCCAGCCAAAATACCCGGAAGCGATCTGCAGGATGATATATTTGAGGAAAGGACTCTTCAGCACCCAGGGCGGACAGCCACCTTCGCCGGTTGCCATGACCACCGGAATATCCAGGACCTCGTTACAATACGCCACGCCCTGCAGCAGTCCGAGCCACATATTGGGCGACAAGGCCCCAAACGACATCGAACCGATGATAAAGGGGAACAGCTCCCGGGTTGGCGGGATCCATTCACCGGCGGCTTTACGGCGAAGGAATTCCTCCGGCGGCAACACCCGTCCCAGGATGGTATTGATATTGAACTCGTGCCGGCCCGCATCCAGGGCCGGGTCGGTGAGCATGGAGATACGGTCAAAGGAGATGCGGTCAAGCAGCGTCCTCCCGGTGACATTGCGACGACCGCCACGCTTATAGGCCTCACCTTTCTGATTGAGGAGAAAGGAGGCGCGCTGCTCGTTGTCGTTGGCGTGTGGTCCGATGGCCTCATTTGGACAGACCTCGGCGCACATCCCGCATCCTATACAGCGTTTCTCAATAATCGTCTGCTGACGGATACCGGTGAAGTGCCTGTACTCATTACTCCTTTTTTTTCGCAGGACATCAAGTTTAGGGACCCGCTGGCGAAAATGACTCAGTGTGATGGCACCTACCGGACAGACTGCGGTGCAACGCCCACAGAGGGTACAGCGATCCTCACGGTGGTCGATGATCCAGGGCAGATCGTGGTAGGTCAGGCTGCTTGGGGAAGAGTAAACTGATCGAACTGAGACCATACTATGAGTTCCTTTCGCTCGGGTGGAAT
>SKJK01000059.1 GCA_007121995.1 Desulfobulbaceae bacterium | reverse complement strand
GCGTACATCCATACGTGCAGAATCGGCAAATTCCCGGTGGGCGACCGCGAGAACCAATGCGTCATACCGCTCCTGCGGCAAGGTCTCGATCATGGTCACCCCATAAAGTCGGCGCGCTTCTTCCCGGTCGACCCAGGGATCATAAACCTCCACCCGGGCACCAAATGTATTGAGTTCTTCAATAATATCTATGACCCGGGTGTTGCGTAGATCCGGACAGTTTTCCTTGAACGTCAAGCCAAGGATGAGAATATGTGCTTCAGCGACATGGATGCGTTTTTTCAGCATCAGTTTGACCGTTTCCGAGGCGATGTAGCGGCCCATGTCGTCATTGAGACGACGTCCGGCCAGGATCATTTCCGGATGGTAACCGACCTCCTGCGCTTTGTGGGTCAGGTAGTAGGGGTCAACGCCGATACAGTGACCACCAACCAGGCCGGGTCGAAAAGGGAGGAAGTTCCATTTGGTTCCAGCTGCTTGCAGGACTTCAAGGGTATTGATTCCCAGACGGTTGAAAATCAAGGCTAATTCATTGATCAAGGCAATATTGACGTCTCGCTGGGTGTTTTCGATAACCTTGGCCGCTTCCGCCACTCGTATCGAACTGGCCTTGAATGTACCGGCGGTGATAATGAGGTCGTACAGAGAGTCGACAAAATCGGCTATGGCCGGTGTTGAACCCGATGTAACCTTGATTATGGTGGGGAGACGGTGCTCATGGTCACCGGGATTGATCCGCTCCGGACTGTAGCCGGCAAAAAAATCACCATTGAAAACAAGGCCGGAAACCTGTTCGAGAATGGGGATGCAAATTTCTTCAGTGGCGCCGGGAAAGACCGTGGATTCGTAAATGACCACATCGTCTTTTTTCAGGACTGTGGCTACGGATCCCGAGGCCTTGATCAACGGTGTGAAATCCGGACGTTTATTGCTGTCGATGGGCGTGGGTACAGCAACAATGAAGACGTTGCAATCCCGTAACTCTTCCATTGAATCGGTAAAACGGAGTGCTTCGGCTTGACGCAACTCTTCACTGCTGACCTCCCGGGTGCTGTCGGTATGACGGCGGAGCTCTTCGACACGTTCGGTCTTGAGGTCAAAACCAACAGTGGGGAGTTTTTTGCTGAACTCCACGGCCAGGGGCAGGCCGACATAACCGAGTCCGATAATACCGATACAAGTGGTCTCCAGGGAGGGCATGATCACATCCTTACGGGAAAGAGTTACTGGTGAATGGGTCTGAAGTTGATAAAAGTATAGAACGAAGCGACACAGCTGAGAAGTTTTTCTTGCACAGCGGGCGCAGAAAGATCGCAGTCGGCATCGGGCATCTCGCGGTCAGACTCCTCTGCTTTGCCCAGGCCACAGCAGGGTGTGAAGTTGGAGTTGCAGGCGAACATTAATGCGATGATCAAGCAGCAGTTGTGCCAGGGTGGCTGGATCCAGGCCGGGGCGCACCGGCGAGAACAGAACCGGGGCAACATGGTCGAGCCGTTCCCGGAGTACCATGGCATGTGCCCAGTGAAAATCATCACGGGAACTGAGCACGAATTTAATTTCGTCAGTGCACTGCCGTGCACGACGTTCTCTAAGCAGGGCGAGGTTTCCGAGGAGATTTGCCGAGGCCATACCCGAACCGGGGCATTTGACATCCATGATGATGGTGACGGCGTCGGGGACGCCGCAGAGGGACAGGCTGCCGTTGGTCTCCAGCAAGACCCGGCGGTCGCTGTTAAGCAGGGCTTGCATAAGCGGGTAGACACCGGCTTGGGCAAGCGGTTCACCGCCGGTGATTTCAACCAGAACATCGGGGGTCTTTGCTATGGTGGCACAAATATCAGAGATGCGCATGACGGTTCCTGGTTCCTGCCAGGTATAGGCAGCATCGCAATAGGTACAGCGCAGATTACATCCGGCCAAACGAATGAACAGGCACGGCAGGCCTGCCCGGGTTGATTCGCCCTGGATGGAATAGAAAAGTTCGGAGATGAACAATTGTTCATGCATAGTTTCAGGATGCTCTATATGCGGCATCAATGGTGTCATGGGTAATATTCAGGCATAATTTTTCCTGGTCTTATGTGCCGTTTTGTAGTCAAAAATTGTCATTGCCGGGGGCCAGAAGAAGAAAAGGCCTTGACGCGTTATCCGTGGTTTTGTAACTTTCAATGTTAATTTTTTTATGCCTCCTTGACTCAAATCAAGGATCGGCCGGTCTTTTTCCGTGAAAGGCTGGTGTCCAACGCACTCCAATCGACAAGGCTCCCTCTTTGCTTCAAGGTGTACACTTGATCGCTGCTTCGCTGTCGGCTGCGAGACTTGACCCGGACAGGAGGACGTTATCTGCCGGATTCAAGGTGCAAGCAGACAATACATCTACAATGAGACAAGGTGCCAAAATATGGGAACATGCCAACCTGATCGTCTCCCTCTGGTGGTCCATACCGATTGGAGTCGGGCCTGGGGTGGGCAGGAAATACGCATTCTGACAGAACTGCGAGAGATGCGTCAACTCGGTTTCAGGGTCGCTTTGATCGTGCCCCATGACTCCGAACTGGCACGGCGAGGGGCAAGCGAAGGATACCCTGTTCACACCGTTTCTTCCTTTGCAAAATTCAATCTGCGATCAT
>SKJK01000143.1 GCA_007121995.1 Desulfobulbaceae bacterium | reverse complement strand
CTTCTTCGTGTAGACACCGACTCCCTTGCCGCTTTCGCGTCGACAAACAGTAAAATCTTCCTCTCGGGGGTAACCGTCTTTCGGGTCGAGACTATATTCTGCTGGGTATATGAGCATGGTCATTCTCCTCTGTTTTAAAACCTGGTAATTATGGATAGTTAATGGCTATCCGCCTTGGTGTTCAGCAAAAGGTATTCCGAGAATTCACCTCGCATACAGTGATTGGAACTCATTGAAGATGTGTAGGCCCCGGCATTCATAAAAGCAAGCAGGGCGCCCTCCTCGATCTCCGGGAACAGCAGATCTTCGTGCAGGACATCCAGAGCTTCATTGATGTTGCCGGCAAAGGTTGCCGGGGTGAGGGAATGGTCGGCAAAGCACTTCTCTTTCGAGTCGGGCAGCACGCAGGGAACAGGCTCGCAGGGAAGTTTGTAATGGACCGGCTCCATGGTCAGGTTGAACCCACCGTTGACACCGATGAACCGTTTTCCGGCTTTGGTCTCGACCGTGTTTGCTTCTAACACCAGAATACCGGCGTCCTTGACAAGATAGGTCCCTGGTTCCACGTTGATCTCGTAAGAGCTGGAACCGAATACGCGCATTATGGCCGCCGCCCATTGGGAAAGATCCAGCCTCGTATCCTCACTGGTCAACGGTACTCCCAGTCCTCCACCGAGATTGACTGCATCGACGGTGGTGATCTTATCAATCATCGATCGACAAGTTCGCATGATCCGTTCCCACGCCGGAAGCTGGTCATTGAGGTAGCCGCACCCGGTATGAAAATGGATCCGGTTTATCCGCAGATCAAACTGTCGGGCATGTTCCAGTGCCTGGTCGAGCTCTGAGGCATATATTCCGAATTTTGTCGGCTTCTCGCCGCTGTAACGAAGCAGTTCATTGGAACCATACCCGGTCCCCATAGCTGGGTTGATCCGTATACCGATGGACCGCCCCGGATCCCGTTCGCCAATACGCCTGATCATGCTGAGGCTATCGGTATTGAGGTGTAGATCGGGGAAACGGGTCAGAAAATCAAGGTCAGTATTGGAGACCGAAGTCGCAGTATAGGAGATATCAGACGGCAGGAAGCCGCAGCTCAACGCATGGCGGACCTCTGCTGGCGAGCAGACATCCACTCCGCATGCAGTGAATGACTTCATCAAAGTCAGCAGGGGTGCAAACCGGTTTGCCTTGAGCGCATAAAAGATTCTGTTGCCAAGACCTGTCTTGTCCAGGGCGAGCTGTACTCGTTCGATATTCTTGAGAATCCTCTCAGCACTGTAGAGAAAGAGCGGAGTGCTGAGGCGCTCAGCCAGAGTTCGTACGTTTCGACCGGAAAATATGAGTTCGTTTTCTCGGCTGTATGCTAAATCATTTCTTTCCCACCACAAGCTCATAGGCATATATATAGTTGAATTAATTTAAACAAATATCAATCGCATTCCAATACGATCTCGCCTGCAGGAAAGACACCCGGGAGATGAGCGACGCATCGCTCATCTCCCGGGTGGATGCTTGGCGGCCAAAAGTCTTCCGGTAACTTTTTTTCGCTACCGATTATGCGACAGTCATTGCTGGGCAATTAAGAGCTTCCTGCAGTTGTTCGACCTTGTCGGTTGCCTCCCAGGGAAAGATATCCCTACCGAAGTGACCGGCCACGGCGGTCTGCCTGTAGCTCCAGCCGTTCGGCCTGGTCAGTCCCAGCTCCTGGATAATGGAAGCGGGACGGAAATCGAAAATATCGCCTGATTCCAGGACCTCCTGAATCTTCCCTTCTTCGACTTTGCTGGTACCAAAGGTGTCGACATTTATACTCAGCGGCTTGGCCACCCCGATCGCGTACGCCACCTGAATTTCGCACTTTTCGGCCAACCCGGCGGCAACCATATTTTTGGCGGCATACCTGGCGTAATAGGCTGCTGAGCGATCGACCTTTGACGGATCCTTACCCGAGAATGCGCCGCCACCGTGACAGCCGACGCCGCCATAGGTATCAACGATTATTTTTCTCCCGGTCAAACCGGCATCGCCATGGGGGCCACCGATAACGAATTTACCAGTTGGATTGATATAAAACTCGGTATCCTCGGTGATCAAGCCGGTGGGCGTAAGCAACCCGCGGGCGACTTCGACCAGATCACGACGGATTGCCTCAAGGGGGATATCATCTGTCTGATGGGAAATAACAATGGTTGTGATCCTTGAGGGTCGGCCATCCACATGCTCTACCGAGACCTGGGTTTTGGCGTCCGGTCGGAGATAGGGGATAACTCTTTTTTTTCTGATGTCCTGCAGGTGGGCAAGAAGCAGATGGCTGTAATGGATCGGTGCGGGCATCAGGGACGGGGTGGCCCTGGTGGCATATCCGAACATCATGCCCTGATCGCCGGCGCCCTGCTCGCTATAGAGGCCCTCACCCTGCAATACTCCCTGAGCAATATCGGCTGATTGGGGATGAATATGACAGAGATATTTAAAGGTATCGCAGGAAAACAGAAGTTCCTGACGATCATAGCCGATGTCCCTTATCACCTTTCGGGCGATCTCTTCGGGATTGATCGAAGACCAGCCCTCACAGGTTATTTCACCCAGATTAATGACTAAGTCGGTTGTAACCGCTGTCTCACAT
>SKJK01000245.1 GCA_007121995.1 Desulfobulbaceae bacterium | reverse complement strand
TTTGGTCCGCTCGCTTTGCTCGTTATAAACTTCAGCAATACCGATCATGATTTCTACCGCCCCCTTGGGGTTATTGGTCAGCCGGTAATGCTCGAGCATATCAAACAGCAACTCCAAGGCTTTGTCATGTTCCTCGAGCTTACGGTAAGCGGCGGTCATTTTTTTATTGAGTGCCAGCTGAGAAAAACTGTCGTCTTCTTTCTCGCAAATAACCTGGGCTTTATGAAAATGGGCGATGGCCGGTGCATACTCACACCGGGCGAGGCAGACATCTCCAAGCCGATCCAAGGCATTGGCCATGCCCAGTTCATCACCCAGCTCTTCAAACCCCTTCAAGGCGTTGTGGAGAGCCAAAGCAGCGGCACCGAGATCGCCTTTTCCCAGTAAAGTACGACCTTCCCGGTAATCTTTACGGGCCTGATCCAACAACGGGTTATTGCCATCTGGTTCCCCACCCTTGTGACAAAGGGACTCAAGAGGCTGAAAATGATTACTCACGATTGTCTTCTCCCTTATGAATGGCACGGCTGGCGATAATTGAGAGTTCAGCCACCGTTGTGTGTAAAGGCTCACCCCGTTGGTAAAGACAGACGG
Source organism: Desulfobulbaceae bacterium (assembly GCA_007121995.1). GTDB lineage: Bacteria > Desulfobacterota > Desulfobulbia > Desulfobulbales > Desulfobulbaceae > Desulfobulbus. Next base: position 2,044 of record SKJK01000245.1, on the reverse strand, counting down.
GGGTGGTGTCGTTCTGGAGCGCCATGATCTGAAATCCGGCCTCCTGGGCCTTGATACGCCCGAGCAGTTGCAGGGTCAGGCCACGCAGGACGGCGTTCTCGTCGCTGAGCCCAGGGATGAGTGCATAAAACGGCGTTTTACGGATGAGATCCGGCCGAGCAGAGGCGATCTCTCCAAGCCCCCAGAGCGCCGCCTCACGGGTGCCCGGATCGCCAATAAAATTGAACAGGTGGCGGGTAAATGCTCCATAAATATCAGGCCGAGCGGCAATGATGGCACCGATGGCCTCCACCATGCCCCAGGAACTGGAGGCGGAATCAGCACATGCTTCAAAAAACCGGTGGAGAAGATCGGCCACCGGACCGGGTTCCCTGGTGGCCACCCGACCGCAGACCTCGCCAAGAATCCAGGCCATGCGATACCTGCCGGCAGTATCAGGCGCGTAGAGCATCCGTTGCAGAAACCGCAAGGTACGGCGATCGTCCAGACAGAGATCAACCAGGGCATCTATATCACCGCTGTACGCCAGTTGCTGCACTTGTCGCTTGTCCGCCCGTTTGCGCTGCCGCTTGGGATCTCGTTTCGGTTCCACCACAGGGGAGACCGCTTGCACCTCCTTGGCAACTGAATCGGAACTGCCCTCGCCCTGTTTATGCTCCATACGCCGGACCAGTTCGTTCATTTCGCGGTGCAGGCGAACAAAATAGAGCACCCCCCGTACGGCCCGGCCGTCGAGGTTGCGTTTGGCCACCACCTTATGGGTGACCTCATCGTAATCTTCTATTCGTCCGGTGAGATAGTCATCTTCAGGGATCAGTTCCCAGGCCAGATCCCAATGATCATCGCAAGCTGTCACCAGGCATTCGACCATGGCGGCACCAACATTGTGGCCGGTAGCGTCACTGACATACACTGCCCCACATTCGCAGTTTCCCATAGGGAACTCACGCATCTTGCGCTGTACTCCGTCGGTCGGGCGCCCCACATCCATGCCACAGAACGGGCACCAGGGCTTGACTTGTGCGTCTGCTTTACTGCCCATCAGTTTCCGTCAGTTTTCCGCCGAGTGCGTCCACGAAGCGGGGATCAACATTGTATCCAAGCTCTCGAGCCTTCTCGAGGTTGCGCTGTGCCTCCTTGAATTCACCTTTAAAATACAGGGCTACGGCAAGATTGTTCCTGGCCATCGGTGAGTCGGGTTCAAGCGTCACAGCCTGTCGAGCAGCCTCCACGGCTTTATCATCTTCCTCCAGCATGGTGTACGCCGAAGTTAGATTGATCCAGGCCGTAATCAGTCGGGGATCAATCTGCACGGCGTTGGTATAGCTGGCGATGGCCTCGTTGACCTCGTTGCGATGCTGGCGAATGAGACCAATATTAACATGAGCCTCTGCCATTTTCGGGGAAACTGTCAAAGCACGCTGATTCAATTCGAGGGCGCGATCCGTGTCGCCACGTTCAAAAAAGATGGCGCCGAGATTGATCATACTTTCCATGGACTGATTATCCTGCTCGATGACCTTTTCCAAGGCAGCGATGGCCTCGTCGATCCGGCCCGCCTGACGGTACACCAGACCGAGATGATGCCTGGCCATGATGTTCTCTGGTTTCTCCCCCACCTCTTTTTCGAGGTCGGCGATGACTTCGGCAAGGTCGGCTGTTTTCATTGTTTCTGTCATAAAAAACTTCTCCGGTTCTTGATTATGCTCTTTTCTGCCGGTCTATGCGGCAAAAAGGAGTAAATTTTTAACACTATAGCCATAAACGGCAGGGATGCAAGCCGGATCCGGGAAAAACACACGATTCCGCCCCTACCGCCGGCACCAGAGTCATAGTACGGTATCACGATGATAGGCGATGAGTTTTTTTCTTCGTTCCCGAACGAGAACTCTGTGCGCCACCTCAATATCCTTGCGAATCTGCAAGGCTAATTCTTCTGGACCGGCGAAAGTGATCTCACCGCGCAAATGCTGGATCAGGTTGATTTTTAATGGCCGTCCGTAAATATCGCGGCTGAAATCAAAAATGTGGGTTTCTGCCACCA
>SKJK01000330.1 GCA_007121995.1 Desulfobulbaceae bacterium | reverse complement strand
TGTACGACTTTGGCTCCGAGGCTTTCAGCTATAGCGGCCGTATCATCCTGGCTATGGGAATCGGCAACCACAATTTCGTCAGCCCACAGTACTGACTGGACAGCCGAGCGGATTTTTTCCGCCTCGTTATAGGCAATGATATAGACGGATACCTTGTTCATGCGTGTCGGACCACGTGAGGGGGACGGGTTTTGGTGGCCCCGGCGAGCTGGACCACAATGCGATCGGTCTTTTGCAGCCGTTCCACCAGGGTTCGAAACAGATATTTGGAGACATCGGGATATTTTTCGATGAGTTCAGAAAGTTTATCGCCGGGATACCGTTTAATGGTACATCGGCCCGCTGATATGATCGATGCGGAGCGAGGTTCTTCCAGGATGGCGGCCATCTCCCCGAAATATTCTCCTGGTTCGGTGATCTCGGCTATTTTTTTCCCTGACCGGAGGACCGCCACCTTGCCTCTGACCAGCTTGAAGAAGTCTTTGTCTTTATTCCCTTCCTGAATAATGATGTCGCCGTCTTCATACTCCTCCACATCTGGATTCACCAGATAGGCGGGCAGGCTGTCCTCATGGGCGACAGTTCGCCGCAGGACCTCCTCCAGGCTCGTTACCCCTTCCCGAGCTTTTTGCAATCCTGCCTCCCGCAGGGTGTACATTCCTTCCTGCATGGCGATTTTACGCAATTGCTCTTCCGAAACCTCTGCTTGAATTGCTTTGGCAACTTCTTTGGTCACCTCCATCAGTTCGAAAAAACCGACCCGGCCACGGTATCCAAGACCGTTGCATTCCGAGCAGCCCCTGGCCTTGAAAAGATGCAGCTCATCGAGCTCGCTTTCGCTGAAACCGGCGAGAAGCAGCGCTTCCGGTTCATATTGCGCCGGGGCCTTGCACTTAGCGCACAAGCGCCTCCCCAGTCGCTGGGACAACACCATGGTGAGCGAAGAAGCCAGGATATAGGGAGGGATGCCGATGTCCACCATACGGCTGACTGTTGCCGGAGAATCATTGGTGTGCAGAGTGGAGAAAACCAGGTGTCCGGTCATGGCGGCCTTCATGGCGATTTCCGCGGTTTCGATGTCACGGATCTCACCCACCATGATAATATCAGGATCCTGACGAAGAAAGGCTTTCAGGGCCGCGGCAAAGGTCATGCCCACCTCGGCGTTGACATTGACCTGATTGATGCCTTTGAAGTTGAATTCCACCGGATCTTCCGCGGTGAGGATTTTGATGTCTTCACTGTTCAGTGAGTTCAACGCTGAATACAGGGTAACGGTTTTCCCGGACCCTGTGGGTCCGGTGACCAGCAACAGACCCTGTGGCCGTTCAAGGCATCGTCTCAGAGCGGTAAAGGTGTCATCGGTGAATCCGAGCTTGGTCAGGTCAACATTGAGGGAATCCTTGTCGAGAATACGAAGAACGATACCTTCACCAAAAAGCAGAGGAAGCGTGGATACCCGGAAGTCCACGGCCTTATTACGACCAAGGCGGATTTTGATGCGCCCATCCTGGGGGACCCGACGTTCGGTAATATTCAGGCCGGCCAGTATTTTCAGGCGGGCGGCCATGGCGTTTTTGATGGTCAGGGGCAGGTTCATGGACTTGAACAGGGACCCGTCTTTGCGGTACCTGACCTGCATGGTTTTCTCAAAAGGCTCGATGTGGATGTCACTGACGCCATCCTGCACGGCTTTGACCAGAATGCCGTTCACCAGTTTGATGATAGGAGCGTCGGAGGCGGAAAATTGCTCGTAGGCTCCATCCTCGGCACCGGTACTCTCAATTTCGAAGTCCTCGGCGGCATCAGAAACCAATGCGCCGAAATCCTCGACCTGAGTGACGGTGTCGTCTTCACTGTCCGGTTCATACTTGAAGAAGGAATGGTACTCCTCATCACTGATATTATAATATGTTCTATAGGCTTCAATGATGTCCTTGGCCGTGGAAACACAGACAGTCAGGCTTTTTTGCACTGCATCCTGCAGTTGCTCGACTTCCACGGCGTCGGTGGGCTCGGCCATGGTGATCTGCAGGGTATTGCCTGCCAGGCGCAGAGGAAAAGCGAGAAAGCGTTTTGCTGTTTCATACGGGACCAGACTGAGCGCTTCCCGGCTTGGGGCTTCCTGTTCAATGGAAACCATGGTGTAGTTATGTATGCGGCTGAGAAAGTTGGCGATGGTGTCACGTTCGATCGCACCGCTCTCCAGGAGTATTCGTCCCAGCCGTTCACCGGTTTTTTTCTGAACAGACTTGGCTTCCTCAAATTGGGTGGCCGTGATGTATCCCGCTTTGCTCAACAGTTCGCCGATTCTGAGTTTACCGGCGCCGGACTGGTCCTTTACCGTTCGTTTCATCGAGCTCTTCTGCGAGTGAGCTGTTGGTGGTCCAGGTTTAATGGCCATATGATCTTACGTGATCCTGCTATGGTGGAAAAGGAGAGGGAACCGTTCACCAGCATCCCATCTGCGGACGATCAGACTGCCGTGCCTGGGAGAGCCCGACAGCCAGCTTGACCGTATACGCTGGGAACTGGTTTCAGGTTCCAGCCTTTTGCTTGTATCCGGTAAGCGTTTACCAAAAGAGTACCGCAAATAGAAATTCTATTTCTTATCCTACTATAAAAAAAAAAACCGGTC
>SKJK01000299.1 GCA_007121995.1 Desulfobulbaceae bacterium | reverse complement strand
GCCGCCTAAAAAAAAAAAAAAAAACGTCGAGGCTATCATTCCTGTCCTTATTGAATCACGATCGCGGATAGCATAAAATTTTTGCACCAGATGCGGCATGGCAAAAGGCGCCGCGCTGGTCAAAAAAATCAGCGAAAAAAGCGGCCACCATCCGGGAGGTCCGACAGTCTCGACCAGTGCCGGTTCGATCTCCGACAACGTCTGGATAATGGACAGCAGACCACCACCTTTGTTCATCGTGCTGACCAGAAGTGTGAGCACACCAACTGTCATGATCAACCCAAAGATGGTATCGATACGAGCCATCGAGGTGTACCCGCCCATGGCAAGATATATGGCGGTGAGGATTCCCATGAACAGAAGTGCGTGCTCGTATCCAATACCGAAGTTTGAGGTAAACAGGTAGGAAAGCCCCATGAATACTGCGGCTGAATAGGGGATCATGAACAGAAAAATGACGCAGGCCGAGAGCAACTTCAGCAAGGGGCTCTGGTACCGTTTCTCGAGAAATTCGCTTATTGTGCTGACACCATATTCCATGGACATTTTTTTAATGCGCCAACCAAGAAGAGCCCACACCGCCAAGACCCCGACAAAGGCGTTGAAAAAGGCTATCCATAATCCTGAAAAACCAAAATCCCAGCCAATTTTGCCGGCAAAGCCAATGAACAGGACCGCGGAGAAGTAAGCGGTCCCATAGGAAAAGGCTGTCATCCAGGGGCCGATGTTCCCGCCGCCCAGGAAAAAATCACTGAATGATCTGGTTTTGCCTAAACTGACAAGACCGACAACTATGATCATCACTGCGTACAGGGCAACAACAATTATTTTAATCGTCATAAAAAAATACCTCCGATCATCCGGAGGTTTGCATTGCAGACCGCATCAAGGGATCGGCGAGAAAAAAACTGACACACCATGTAGATGCACCCGGAACCACGAACCATCATCTTTCCCGCGAATTGGCTGATCAGAACAGTGGCGACATCACCAAGACACACCACACCGGTTCGAACGGGAACGAAATTGCGCGCTTTCTACCACAGTGACAGAATTCGTACAAGCCATCCCTGACAAGATATAAGCCGTAGATATTATTTCGTTTCTAGATGGATATTCTCCAGGTATTTAAAGTGGTTATATCTGACCTCATTCAGGTTCACTTTTTGGTGGCTATTTGACAATGGGAAGAATCCTGCGGAACTCATCGGTATTTGCCCGGCAGGCCCATTGGAAAATGACGATCTCGGTGGATGTAATCACCGCACCCGCTTGACGAAGCATATCGATGGCGACTTGGCGATTTGCCTCGGTTCGTGACGCCACGGCGTCCGTCACCAGGTGCACCTGGTAACCTGACTTGAGCAGGTCCAGACAGGTCTGCAGGACGCAGACATGGGTTTCCATGCCGACGACAATGATCCTGGCACGGTCCAGTGACGCGATTGTTGGCAGGCAATCAGGTTCCAGGCAGGCGCTGAAGTGCTCCTTGTGCAGCACTCTGGGTGCGTCAATTTTGTGGAGAAGTTGCGGCACTGTTTCGCCCAGCCCTTTGCGATACTGCTCAGTCAACAGAATCGGCACGTTCAGGATGTTGGCGGCCTCAATAAGCTGCCGCACCCTGTCGGTGACCTGTTCCCAGCCTGTAATAACCTTGAGCATGGCCTGTTGAATATCGATGATCAGCAGAGCACTCTCCTCCCGAAGAGCAACATATTCGGATCGCGGCATACTCCCCTCCCCTCATAAAGCAAATGAATGGTGCATGGTTATTTTACTGTCTCAATTACCTGTCACCAAGTTCCAGTTTCTTCCTGGTATGGGGTGCCAGAATTTCAGTTGCAGCTGCATCCGGTACTGTGATGCGCAACCCCCCTCCAGCAACCACATCGGCTTTGATGGCTGCCAACTCAGATGGGGTCAGCGGGTCGGCTGCTGGTTGCGGACGGTTGAACGCATCCCCGATCAGGATCCATGGTGTGCCGGTACAGGATGTGACCACTCCGTGCTCATCAAAATGCACCTGTAGCTCGCCGGCCACGGCGCTGGTTTGCCAGGCCTGAACAATACAGACCGGATTCCCGTCCCTGTCGGTACCGTGGGTGGGATACGGACCGGCTGGTGACATGCCGTATTTCTGCAATTTTTCTGGTCCCAGCAAGGTGTGGGTGTCGCCACCGACCACCACATCAACTCCGCTGAGCTGCTCCACCAGCGCCAGATCAGCCTCGTAACCGATATGGGTGGCAAGAATGATTTTATTGACACCCAGTGCCTGCAGGCGATCGATCTCACGTTGTGCTGCCGTGGCTTCATCGCTGAAATGGGTTCCCGGGTCGGGTCGGGATGCATTGTTGGTTTTGTCGGCCACGGTCAAACCGATGATGCCGATTTCCTGACCCCCCCGCTCCAGGATAATCGAAGGCCGTACCAGTTCCGACGCGCCAGCCAGCGGTGAATCGGGACCCAAACGGACGTTGGCGCTGAGCAGTGCGGTCCTGCATTGATCGTCGTGCAGATACTCGGCAAACTTCTTTAATCCGGCATCTCCATGGTCGAATTCATGATTGCCAAGGGTCATGACATCAAAACAGACCGTGTTCATCATTTCGGCATCAGCCCGACCCTCGGTCAGGGGG
>SKJK01000100.1 GCA_007121995.1 Desulfobulbaceae bacterium | reverse complement strand
GCCTGTTCAGCCAGGCCGGCCTTGCGACACAGATGACCAAGAAACTGCTCAGGCCCAGGGAGTTGACTCCAGACCTGAGGTAAAAAAGTCGCGCTTGCCCCGCCAGGCCCCTGAAGAATGACTCCGTCCTTGCCCGGCCGCAAGCGTTGCAGCAGAGCCTCTCCAACGGCAGGCTCAAGTGGCTCGGGTTCGGTGAGCACGGACACCTCGACCTGGAGGTGTGCCAGTTCAGCAGCAGTAACCGGCGAAAACCGATGATCGTCAAAAGCGGCATTAAGAGCATGACGGCCAACACCATCGACAATGGATTCCCCGGCAACAAGGCTGCCGATGCAACCCCGCAGTTCTTTATTTTTGGCATGCAGGGTGACAAAGATCCCTCGATGTTCCTGCAGAACCGGGTCCTGCAGGTCTGCCTCGGCAACCGGTGCTGTCGGTTCGAGCCCCAGTTGTTCTTCTATCCGTTGACGGGCAAGGCGAACGAGGAACTGTCCCTGCTGTTGGCTGAGCATAGTCATATTTTTCTCCATCTATTGCGGGTGGCAAGCACTTTAATCTATTTCACCAAGTGCTCCTGTCAACAGAATTATGATATCTGCCGTGATATTACCGCACCGGGAATTCATTCTGCAGACAGGTTCCATCCTGTATAAATCTCGGGCTCAGTCCAGAAAACATTGGAAATGCAAAAATGCACGGAAATCAATGGGAAAATTCTCGCAAAAACGTGTCAGAAGCATCCATACTGTTGTTGAAAAAAACAAAAAGCCCGCAATCCTTGCAGAATTGAGGACTTAATGGGCATCACGAGATGGTGCTGGACGATGGCGGAGGAGCAGGGATTCGAACCCTGGGTGGAGTTGCCCCCACAACGGTTTTCGAGACCGTCCCGTTCAACCGCTCCGGCACTCCTCCGGGGTGGGTATTGATACCGCGTTCTTCCTGAAACGTCAACAGTTCCATCGAGATATTGACTTTGTTCCTTGCGGTGGTTAAAAGAAGAGTCATCGGCATAATAACGCGGGAGCGGCCATGTATTACACTGGAATTCTGAAAAAAACCTTCTTTTTACTTTTGCTCATATGCTGTCTGGCATCCTTGGTTGGGTGTGCGGGTGTCTATGGTCTGCGTGACAATCCCAGAATCTCAATCGCCGATATCCGTGTTGTCGATGCCAAACCCATGGAAACGGTGTTCCTTGTGCAGCTCCGCATCCTCAACCCCAATGATATCCCCTTGGACCTGCACGTTATCCAATGTGATCTGGAAATCGACGGCCGTCACTTTGCCAGCGGCATCGCCGCCAGTGACCAGGTGGTCCCCGCTCACGGCACCGCGACCGTTCCGGTACACCTCTACGCCTCTGTTTTTGACATGATCTCGTCAGTTGTTGATCTCATCCGGATCACGGACCCAAGTAGGGCTAAAGATAAGGTCTTTTCCTACACCCTGCGCGGAACGGTCGGCATTGGTATCCAGCGCTCCCGCAAACAGATCCCCTTTACTTCCTCCGGCGAACTCTCCCTCAGTGGTTTCAATCAGTCGCCTTGAAGCTCGACCTCATCCATCGCCTTGCAAAAGGTAAATATTACAGAAGCTTAGAGTCACAAACACTCATTAACCGGTTACCCTGTGCGACCAGCTACTCCGGAGCGATCATCAGGATCAGGATAGCCGATGGGGCGCATTCCCCGGGCTCCGTAGAGACCGACAATCAGGGCCAGGGTCACCACGGTACCATAAAAAAGCGCCATCATCTGAATGCCACTCAGCCCCAGGGCCCCGCCTCCGGTGAACACTGCCGAGGCGACGGCAAAACCGAGAGCGGTGGGGAAAAGGATGGAAAACAGCATCCACCCGTAGGATCCGGTCTGCACCTTGATCATGATGGTGGTGGCCAGGCAAGGGGGATAGAGGGCAAAAAAGATGATCACCGCCAGAGCATGAAGCGGGGTGAATCCGCCATCCCTGGTCTCCGCCGCCATGCGGTCCTCCAGGCTTAGATTATCATCAGCCCCCTGCTGATAGAGGACACCGATGGTGGCAACGCTGGATTCGCGGGCCACAAAGGAGGAGAGGATCGCCACATTGATTTTCCAGTTGAATCCGGCCCACTGGGTCACAGGCTCAAGCCCCCTGCCGATCATGCCAAGAAAACTGGATTCAATCTGTTCCTCCTTGATCTGGCGACGCAGGGACACCTGTTGCGAAGCTAAACTCCGTAGTGCTCTGCTGATCATCTGTGCATCACTATCCGTTCCGGGCCGCAGGAAGATGAACAGGTCTGGAGCATTGCGCTGAAAACGCTCGTTCATGGCGTCGGCGGCGGCAGGACTGCGAAGATTAAGTCGGGCAGCCCGGTATTCGGCGTAGAGATTGAGCATGCGCACCAGGTCCTCCTCGGCACGCAATTGTTCGGCATAGGCACTGGCGCTGATACGTTCATGGAAATTTGCCACCGCAGCCTCCATCTCGCTCTCGTACAACCTGACACGCTCGGCCCCGAGACCGGGAAATTGCAGCAGGGTAAACACGCAGACGGACACGGCAATGACTATGGTGCCCACCTTTTTAATGTACTGCCAGGTCCGTTCCAAAGCCCGCTGGCCGACGCCGAAGAGGGTGGGCGGATGATAATTGGGCAGCTCCATGACAAACGGAGCGGTTTCCTTGCCGCGGAGCACGGTCGCGGTGAGCAGGCGGGCTACCAGCAGGGCCACGAAGATGGTGATCGTGGACAGAAACAGCATTACCCATGATCTGTACTCGACAAAAAAAACGTTCACCAGCAGAGTATAAAACGGGATCTTGGCCAGACAGTTCATGTAGGGCACGGTCAGGATGGTGGCCATGCGGGACTGCTCGTCCGGAATACCTTTGGTGGCCATGACCCCGGGCACGGCGCAGCCACCGGCAAAGACCCCACCGAGAATGTACGGCAGGGTCGACTGGCCGTGGAGACCGAAGGCATGGAACATTTTATCGAGGATAAACGCGATCCGCGCCATATAGCCCGAATCTTCGAGGATGGCGATGAGGGAAAAGAGAATGAGAAAAATTGGGATATAGTTGAGCAGGGCGTTGGCCGAATCAACCATCCATAACCCCATGGAACGAATATAGGGATCATGAAGCAGCCCCGCATCCGGCAGGGCCGATGCGGTCATGGCCCGGAATTTAGCCAGAAACGGCCACCAGTACTGAGTCAGATCATAACCCTTGACAATGGAGAGCTGGTAAATGACAAACACCGTGGCTATCAGAAAAAACGGGGCGGCAAACCGATTAAGGACCACGGAATCAATGGCCTCGGTGATATTGGTCCGCCCCTCTCTGGTTTCCTTCACACAGGTGGAGATGATGGAGGTGGCCAGCCGGTCACGGCAACCGACCAGATAATCGGCCACCGTCATGTAGTGGCTGGCCTCGAACTCAGTGCGGATGGTTCGAGCCGCTGCCAATTCGGCGCAATCAGGACCGAGTTTACCGATGAGTAGTTTTTCCGCCTCGCTATCACCTTCGACCAGTTTCACCGCCAGCCAGCGGAGCGGGCAGGTACCGATGAGTTCCGGCCGCTCCAGCATGGCGTGGAGGGAGCGGATGGCAGGTTCCAACTCTTCGTAGGTGATTTCCAGAGCCTTGCCCTCTCTGCGTTGCGCTGCCGCCAGAACCGCATCCCGTACTTCTTTTTTCCCTTTGCCTTTTCGGCCCACCGTGGGCACGATATCCACCCCGAGCCGGTGCTGCAGGCGTTCGACATCAATGCGTAACCCGTTGCGGGCCGCCACGTCCATCATGTTGAGGGCCACCACCACCGGAAAGCCCATTTCCAGAATCTGAAAGGTGAAATAGAGGCTTCGTTTCAGCGAGGAGGCATCGACCACGTTGATGAGGACGTCCGGTTGCGCGGTGATGAGAAAATCACGGGCAACCCGCTCTTCCAGGGAAAATGAGGTCAGGCTGTAGGTGCCGGGCAGGTCGACGATCTCAACCTTGACCCCTTCATGCCGATACAAACCGTATTTTTTATCAACCGTGACCCCGGGATAGTTGGCCACGTGCTGATGGGCACCGGTGAGCATATTGAACACCGTCGACTTGCCGGCATTCTGCTGGCCCGCCAGACCGACGAGCAGTTTTTCTTCTTTCTGCATGGGAGAGGATTAGAAACAGTGGGAGCGGAAATGGGGTTGAAAACTGCCTGTTCAGTACTGATAAATCCGGCTGTGTGCCGGTCATCGGGCGATCGCAATGCCGCAATAGGTCGTACCCGCAAAGAATCAGGGGACAGGATCTGATGCACCCAGTACAACGGCAACCCTGTGCGCCCTGTTGCGGCGGTTATTCGCTCTCCACCTCGATGAGTGAGGCTTCGGATTTACGCAGGGTGACATTATATCCGGATACTTTGCACTGCAGCGGGTCGCCCAGAGGCGCGCATCTGATCATGCTGATTTCGGTGTCCGGAACAAAACCGAGATCAAGCAATCGCTGGCGAATAGCGCCACACCCGTGATGGCAGCGGATCCTGGTCCTCTGTCCGGGGAGGACATCGGCCAGCATCCGGCATTTTTTTATTTTTTTCTGCATCATAACCCTCTTTATTATTAGGTAATGCTAAAACAAGAGTTGTCTTTTTATCCGAATTCTTTCTATCAGTCAATATTTTTTTGCCTGCATAACAACATCAATGTGCCATGAACTGCTTACTCAGACTTTGTGCCAGAGTCCAGCTGCTTCAGATTGATGCCATTACCGCCCCAGGATTTGACAGCGCAAACTCGTCGGTCCGCGGCCCGCAGGATGGCCTCGGCCTGCTCCCCCCAGGGATCTTGCAGACAACGGGCCGTTGCGATACCGATAGAGAGGGTAATGCCGCCAATGGCCGCCTGTCGCCGCAGGGACTGAATCCGTTGTATTTACTGACCAGACACCGTCACCAGCCTCCCTCTGGGGCGTCCCTCCCTGGTACTTCTTCGTAACCTTCTCCCTTACCGACCCCACCACTTGTTAGACACTCATCATATTGCAAGGCACTGCAAAGAAAAATCTTGACAGCTTAATTAGGATTGGCTAATTTAAAAAGCATTAAACATTTAGGGACTATAATCTCCCCCAACCATTTCAGTATAAGGAGAACCAGATGACCGTAAAACCTTTTGTTCTTGCCGCGGCCCTGCTGTTCATGACCACCGCCGCTGCCCAGGCCCACACCCCACTGTGCTCCTGCTTCGACAACGGCGACAACACAATCACTTGTGAAGGAGGATTTTCCGACGGTTCCTCCGCATCTGGTGTAGCCATGCGCATTCAGGCCGCCGATGGATCCATCCTGATGGAAGGCGCCATGGATGCTGATTCCACCTACACCTTCACCAGACCAGCGGGTGATTTCACCGTTCTCTTCGACGCCGGTGAAGGGCATGTTATTGAGGTGCCGAGCAGAAACATCGTCCTGTAACAAGTTCGTTGCGTGGCGGTATCAGCCTGAACAGATGAGTACCCCGCTTTTTGCCCCGGAAAAGACATCACCTCTTAAAATTTTTATAACAAAACCAGGAGTACCCTATGAAATCATCCCTCGCTTCCCTGCTGACCGGCGCCGTTGTCCTCGGCGCCGCCACCATGGCCTCCGCACACTTCCAGATGATCTATACTCCAGAAATGGCCTTGAAACAGGGCGGTCAAATTCCGCTTAAAATGGTCTTTACTCATCCTTTTGACGCCGGCTACACTATGGACATGGGCACCCCTGAGGAATTCTTTGTGATCCGTACCCGGGGCGAAAACGAGCCGGTACGCACCGATCTTAAGGAAGGACTCAAGGCCATTGAATGGGCCAGCCTGACCAATACCGGCAAGGCCTGGGAAACCACCTACCAGGCTCGGGGTGGCGACCATATTTTCTGCCTGATCCCCGAACCCTATTGGGAGGCGAAGGAAGATGCTTACATCAAGCAAAATACCAAGGTGATTGTCAATGTCGGCGGCGAGCCCGGCGCCTGGCACGAGCCCGTCGGCCTGCCTACGGAAATCGTTCCCTTGGCAAAACCCTATGATCGCTGGACCGGCAACGTTTTCCAGGGTCAGGTACTCCTCAACGGTGAACCGGTCCCTAATGCTGAAATCGAGGTAGAATACCTCAACCATCAGCCGCTGCTTGACAGCAACAGTTTCGCAGAAGAGCCAGCAGTAACCGTGCCCCAGGAATCCTTCAGTGTGCAGACCATCTTCGCCGACAACAACGGTGTTTTCACCTTTGGTATCCCCCGGGCGGGTTGGTGGGGATTCGCTGCCCTGGACCTTGAAGAAGACTACACCTACAAGGACCATCCCTGCTCCCATGACGCCGTTATCTGGATTCAGGCTAAGGACATCAACTGATCAATTGACACCAAATACTGCCTGAAGCAATCTAGGCCGGTCACCGTACCGAAGACGACACGCTCCGGTACGGTTGTTGCCGGTCATGGTCCGGGGAACCGCTTCGTGCCGGTGACCCTGCCGGCTCGGTAAACATTTACGAAACAGCCACCGCTCTTAAGTGTCCACCAATAAACGAGACAAGTACTGCTTCACCAGCATACCAGCCATATCAAATTCCTATGCCACGATACTGGTCACCGCGTTGGGTCATTGACCTCATCGGCCAAAATCTGGAGCTCCTTGGCCCGCAATTTTGAATGCCTGCAGTCCAGGCGCTCGCTAACAGGATGGAGGACATTATGCAATTCTGGGACTATATACTCACCGGAGCGGTCCTAACCGTCGCTATCTGGTACCTCTACCGCCGAATCGTGAAGTCTCGGGGCTGCAGTTGCGGTTGCAGCGCTTCCTCCTGCGCTCAAATCCAGCAAAAACCAGAGATGTCGGGAGGCCAGGATTCTGAAGGTTGTTCCAGTTGTGGTGGCAACCGGGATCAGCGTTGAGGCCATATCTTGCGTGTGTATGCCATAAACGTCGCTGAAGGCCATGATCGCATTCACCACGTTTATGGCCATGCCATAGACCGTTATCTCAACTTCATCATTCCTGGCAATAGGGTATGCGGTTTGCCTGCAGTCCCTTGCCGAACGGAGCCTGGGCGATTCACCCCTCTACGATTGTCACCCTGAACACTTCAGGAAGAGATCATCGCCAAGGATACCTACGTCAGTTCTACACTCTGCGCGATTTTATTGCTGAGATGTTCCACATGGACGGCGTCCCTTTTCATGCTGGAGACAATGCGGTGAATTCCGCACGACAACGGTGACGATATCTGGTACACCAGAACCATCAGCAACCTGAGCCTGCGCGGCCTTGGTACCAGTTTGTACTGAAAAGCAGGAAGCGCTATTGATATCGGGGACAATAAGGGATAAATAAACTATGCAATCTTTTTTTTCCGCCAAACACCGCGCCGCCACCGTGACCATGCTGCTGATTGCGGCAATCGCCCTGTTCTCTGGAGGCTGCCGCAGCGAGCATGCCACCAGAGGCTTCACCGGTCAACCGGCACCGGATTTCACCCTGACCATGCTTGATGGCAGCGAACTGACCTTGAGTGAGCTGCAAGGTCGGCCGGTCCTGGTGGAGTTCTGGGCACCATGGTGCCCGGGATGTTTGCATAATATCCCGCCCTTGAAGGAGCTGTATGCCCGCTATGGTGAGGTGGTAACATTTGTCGCCCCCTCCTCGGAGACAGGCAGGCAGGCGCTGGAGCAATTCGTCGCTGATCACGCCATCCCCTATCCGGTGGGTTTTGTCAATCGTCGCCTGCTGGCGGATTACCGTATTTCCGGCATCCCCGTCACCATGCTCATTGATGCCGAGGGCATGGTCCGCTACCATCACCTTGGCCAGTTTTCCTCCGCGTACCTGGACGAGTTGATCCGAGAGATGCTGTGATCCAATAGAGCGCAAACGGGGCACATCGTCCTGGGCAGCATCCATTGCTTCAAACATTTCCCTCTGACCGTCCAACCATTTCCGGTCATGTGGCTGCTGCCATCGAGAATACAACCGGACCCACCAGAATAAACTATGGGAACAACCACCCTTGCCAGCCAGACTTCTTCATGCCCCGGCCCTGCGGGAGGCAACTGGTTTGTCCTTGGTGCGGCGATTCTCTGGGGTACCGCTGGCACCGCCCAGGCACTGACACCCGCCGGATATGACCCCGCCGCCATTGGCGCTCTGCGCCTGCTGATCGGTGGTCTGGCCCTGCTTCTGCTGGCGCTCTCGCGCCAGGAATTGCAATTACCGCGGGGGTGGCACTGGTTGCCGCTGCTGCTGGCCGCAGCCTTGACCTCCAGTTATCAGCTCTGCTATTTCAGCGCGGTGGCAAAAACCGGGGTGGCGGTGGGGACTGTTGTCGCCATGGGCAGCGCTCCGATTGCCGGAGGACTGCTGGGGCTGATCTTCCGTGGAGAGCGCCCGGGCCGGCGCTGGTACCTGGCCACCCCGCTGGCTATAAGCGGATGTATCCTGCTTGGATTCAGCGGTGGCGAGGTAACCGTTGATCCGCTGGGGATCCTCCTGGCCTTCGGCGCAGGATGCTCGTACGCTGCCTATGCCTTGGCAATCAAGGGACTGCTGGACAAATATTCACCCAACGTCCTGATAGCGATTGTTGTCTGTCTGGGAGCACTGATCCTGTCGCCGGCCCTATTGCGTATTGATGTGGATTGGTTGATGCAGCCGAGCACCATGCTTATCGCTCTGTACCTTGGCCTGGCAACTCTGGCCCTCTCCTACTGGCTTTTTGCCCGCGGCCTGCAGACAGTTCAGGTTGCCGGCGCTGTCACCCTAACCCTGATTGAGCCTATGACCGCAGCGCTGCTTGGCATTTTTATCCTTGGTGAAATCCTCAACCTCCAGGCTTTTGCTGGAATCGGGCTGATCTTTTCCGGCCTGGTGGTGCTGATCATCAAGCAACGTTCACTACCTGAAACCAAGGGAAAACGGCAGGCAACACCGGTGTGACTGGTGTCAACAGGTAAGACCATCCTTTATCTCACAAACAAGGCGAACTACTGCACCACAAGTCCCACCCTTATCTTACTTCTGAAACGCACCGCCTTTGTTGCCGGAACCAGAACGATTGTTCCACAGTCGGGATGACTCCCTTTCCGCACCGGAGTCTGACATACCGAAAAGGAGCCAAACCCATCGAGTTGCACCTTATCCGCTGCTGCCAGCGCTTTGGAGATGGTCGTAAGCATACTTTGCTCTGGCAGCGGCATAATGACTCAAATCGCTTTCCTGCGCCACTCGTTCTACCAGTTCGTTCTTATCCATTGATCATTGGCCTTACACACCTATGCACCCCTCTGCCGGCCTGTGGCAAAAGTGATGGCCGATCGGATCGGACATACCTTCAAAAAGAGAGAAAGATGCTCCTCTTATTCCCTTTACATGTTCACCGGGAGAGAAAGGATATCACCTCGCCCCACCAGGGCAGTTCCGGGGCGACCGGCATATTGTTGTGGCTGGCTCCTTCAAACAGCCACAACTTTTTTTCCGTGGCCAGAGATGCGTAGAGCCGTTGCCCATGTTGGACAGGGACGACTTCATCGGCACCTGCCAGGACAACAGCAATCCTGCCCTGGTACTCCCGCAGATTGTCGATACTGTCATACCGGTCCAGCACCAGCCACCGGGCTGGAAGATACCAGTAATGGGTCTGAGCCAGATCGGCCAGGGTATCCCAGGGCAGAAACAACACCACGCCCGGCACTGGCGTCTGGGTGTGACGCAGGGCACCGGCGACAACCGCGCATCCCAGAGATTCGCCCCAGAGATAGAGAGGATCACCAAACTGCTGGTGGGCAAGTTTGATCGTTGCCACCGCGTCATGGACAAGGAGATCCTCGGAGGGCTTACCGTCCCGGCCACCGTACCCGGGATATTCCGCAAGAATAACCCGGAGATTGTGCCTGTTCAGCGCCTGAATATACATGCCACGATGAAAGGCGGCACCGGCATTACCATGGAAAACGATTACGGTTCCCTTAACCTCGGCTGGTTCCTGAGCACCGATAAACCCATGGAAATGTTCCACGGAGGGCCAATGGCGCAGACCATAGGATGCCGCCCGCTCCGGCGAAAGAAAGGTGGTCTCCGGCAGGTAGAGCATTTTCCGCTGCATGAAAAACGTTCCGGCACAGAGAACAAGATAGCCAATAACGATGTAGAACACTATTCTGACAAGCATGGTTGTGATGATGTCTGCAGGTTGCTGTTTCGCTGAGGGGACGCGGCCTCAACAACTCCTTTTTTC
>SKJK01000111.1 GCA_007121995.1 Desulfobulbaceae bacterium | reverse complement strand
TTCGTCGCTGATCACACCTCCCGGTGTGACCTTGTCCCGTGGCAACTGAAATTGCGGCTTGACCAGAGCCAGAATACATATCGAGGCGCGAAACAGCGGCAACAACGGCAGCAGCAACGGTTGCAGCGAAATGAAGGATGCATCGATAACCGCCAGATCAATGGCCTCGGGAATATGCTCCTTGCCCAGATAACGGGCATTGGTTCGTTCTAAAACCACCACCCGCTCATCGCGGCGTAGCTTCCAATCGAGCAGACCGTAGCCGACATCAACACTGTAGACCCGGGCAGCACCGTACCGCAGCAGGCAATCAGTGAACCCTCCAGTTGAGCTGCCTATATCGGCACAGATCCATCCCTTGGGATTGAGGACTAAACTCTGTAGGGCCGCTTCGAGTTTATCGCCACCTCGGCTGACAAACCGTTTTCCAGGCTTGACCGTAACCAGGCTGTCAGCGTGAACCAATGTACCAGCCTTATCGTATACCTGACTATCGACGAGGACACGACCGGCACCGATCAGTCGTTCGGCCTGGGAAACATCGGTTGCCAGGCCTCTGGCAACAAGCAGCAGATCAAGCCGTTTCTTTTTTCCGGGACTCGGCACGCTCTCACTTACAGTTGACTCAGCCGCTCCTGAGCCTGGGTGGCTTCGGGGCTGTCGCCGTGGTCATTGATCAACTTCCTGTAAATGATTTTTGCAGTTTCGTGGTCCGTTAATCTTTCAAAGGACATACCCTGCTTTAACAGAGCCGTGGGCGTGAGCGCGTTGGTGCTGTGATTGGAAATGACCTTTTGGTAGTCCAGGATAGCGAGGTCGTACTCACCTTGATTAAACAGGCTTTCCCCCATGTAAAACAGGGTTTTCGCCGCTTCGGCGCTGCTGGGATTTGTCGTCAGTATCTGTTCGAACGAACCATAGGCTTCTTGGTATTTCTCTTCGTTGAACTGGCTGAGTGCCCGAGCGAAAGGATCTGAAGCGGGGGCTGAAACTGGCGCCGTTGATGCTGGTGTGGGCGGGGTACTGGGCTGCACCGCCACAGGCGACGGCTGCGTGGTTCGTTGCGGAGGTGCTGCCGCAGGGGCAGCTGAAACTGAGGCCGGAGCGACTCTTGTTTTGCGAGTGTCGGGAGCGACCTCTACCGGCTCGCTACTGGGAGCCGGGGCAGCGGTAACAACGGATGCAGCAGCCCTCTGTCGAGCTGCTTCAGCCCTCTGTGCCGCTTCTTGCGCCCGCTTTTCTACCTCATTGATCCGGGCCTGCTGGACTCTGCTTAAACTCTCTCCGATCTGGTCGACCTTTTCCTCCAACCCGAGAACTTTCTGATTCAGCTCCGTAAATTTCATTTCCTGCTCAGCCCGATATCCATCGATAGTCGATTGCAGGCCGGCAATATTTTCATTGGCCTGTTCACGAAATTGCAAAGTCTGAGCCGTGTTTTCTTCAATGGCTGACCTGATTCGCAATGTCTCATCCTCTACTTGATCGATTTTGCTCACCGAACTAGCCTGCCGCCTTTGCATTTGATCAACGGTGGTGAGTCTGACGTCTTCCACCTTTTGATTGACGGCACGAACCTGCATTTGCAGATTGCGCACCTCATCCTGGGTTGCGCATTGGCTCAACACCAGTACTGAACAACCGGCCACGGCAATACTCATTATTTTTCTCATAGACGTACACTCCATTTTTGACAACCAATGCCCGGAAAAAACCGCAGCCCCTTTAGCCTGCCGTCTCTGGGTTTGCTGATATGGTATTTTACAGAACACTGCAATCGCATACCCGCCCCATGGTGAACGTTTCCATTCCCGATACTTGCATGTTCAGACATTCACGGTAGCCGGTTTGACCATTGGGGAGAGGATTGATTGCCTTGCACCTTGAACAGGACCCGAATATCCCGGCCATTTTTTCCGATCACACAAAGTTCCGACCTGCCGCCGATTTTTCGGGTGACAGCAAGTAGTCTTCCGTCAGGGGACCAGGTGGGGGACTCAAAATCGCCGCGCCCGGAGGTGACTTGACGGACATTGGCACCATTACGATCGGAAATGAAAAGATGATATCTACCGTCTTCCAAGCTAGTAAAAGCAATCTCGTCACCATTGGGTGACCAGGTTGGTTCGCTGCTCTCGGCACGACCGTTTTGCAATAAATGGGTCTGCCGAGTCTGCATATCCTTAATATACACTCTCGGCCGGCCACTCCTTGTCCTGTCAGACGCAAAGGCCAGCATCTTCCCATCGGAAGTCAGGGATGGAGAAACATTGATCCCTGAACGCGATGTCAAGCGCTCAAGTATCTCTCCCTGCCGGTTGAGCAGATACAAATCGGGGTTACCGTCTTGGCTCAGGGTGGCTACCATGGTCTGTCCGTCGGGCATAAAAGCAGGCGCAAGGTTCATTCCCGGTCTTCTGGAAAGAGAGCTGGTGGTGGCTGTTTGCCGCAGGTCGGTAATATACAGATCCTGGTTGCCACGATGATAGGTCGAATAGGCCAGATACCTGCCATCGGGGGTGAAACGGGGCGAAACGCAAAGCGCCCGGTGGCGGGTCACCTGGCGTTGATTCCGCCCAAGAATATCGGAGACATAGATTTCCTTATGGCCTGTTCCATCCGATACATAGGCAATGGAAGTCCGAGCCACACCCTTTTCACCGGTGAAGTCTTCGA
>SKJK01000232.1 GCA_007121995.1 Desulfobulbaceae bacterium | reverse complement strand
TCAATAAGGAAGGAAGAACAATGGCTGTCTCAACGCAA
Organism: Desulfobulbaceae bacterium; assembly: GCA_007121995.1. GTDB lineage: Bacteria > Desulfobacterota > Desulfobulbia > Desulfobulbales > Desulfobulbaceae > Desulfobulbus. The sequence goes on along the minus strand of SKJK01000232.1, from coordinate 2,644 downwards.
CAGATTCTTGTCTGTCAGAGTTTTCGTGTCAAAGGTGACCCCAAGGGGATCTGCCATAAACAGACCGATGGGTTTCTTCAGTACCTTGAAGAGGAACTCCTTGACCGTGGTATGGATGTCCAGGTGATTGCCACCGGTTGTCTCAAGCAGTGTGAACATGGTCCGATCCTTGTGGTACAGCCGGAGAACTGGTGGTACAAGGGGGTGACCAGTACCGCAATCATTGATGCTATTCTTGACGGCATCGAAGATGGCGAACAGGTAGAGGAGTATCTGCTCGCCTGAGGAGGGGACATTCTTCCCATGACCACTGTACGCAAGGCCCGGCACGAGGACCTGGACGATTTGACCGCTCTGCTGCGCTTTCTTTTTTCCCTGGAAGCGGACTTCGACTGGGATGAACCAAAACAGTATCAGGGACTGGCCTTGATGCTGAACAACAGCAGGGGCTGTGTTCTGGTTGCGGAAAGTGAGGAGCGGATCGTGGGAATGTGCTCCGGCCAGGTGGTGATCTCGACTGCCGAGGGCGGGCCGGCGGTGCTGGTTGAGGATGTAGTGGTTGCCCCAGGGGCACGAGGACAAGGTGTCGGACGTGCTCTGCTGGCGGCGATGGCGGCCTGGGCCCAGGAACAGGGGGCAACCCGGATGCAACTCCTTGCCGACGTAAACAACACTTTAGCCCTGCAATTTTATCAACAGGCCGGGTGGCGGCGAACGGCCCTGATCTGTCTGCGGCAGGCACTGTAAACCGGAATCGGTCACAGGTATGAAAAATGTTGACTGTACCCGGTGCACGGTTGCTGCAATCCTGCGGATCGGATTGAGGGGATCGTCCGGCAGCTGTTACCCATCCTTGGAGAGTGACCCATGCTACATCTTCAGCATCAGGCCCAACCGGCTTTGGTGGGCTTTGCCGATATCCGCCCCCCAGCCATTGATGACTGGCAGCAGTACAGGCTGGAGGGGCAACAGTACCTCCACGTGGCTCAATCCGCTTTTTTGCTCGAGAAAAAAGCCTTCACCACGGAGATTCTCTACAACCTTATCACCATGGCCATTGAAAAGCTGGTTATGGCCTCCTTGATGGAGATCGGGCGTTTACCCTATAATCACACCATGCATGACCTGGTGGCAGCGCTCGAGCAGTGGCTGCCGGAAGTGATCAAGGGCTTGGAGGAACAGGTACGCAATCTGGACACGTACCAGGACATCTGCGATCCGTACAGCTGCACTATCCGTATCCCGACCAGAGAGGAGATCGAGACCATGCTTGAGCTTGCCCGGCAACTCAAACAGCGGCTGGCTTCCGACTGATGTCCTCTCTCAGCTGTTTCTGTTCTCCTGGATCCGTGGCCCCAGCCTTATTTCCCTTTTTGCCGTTCGTTTTTTACCAGAATGCTCTTGCCCTGGCGTTCTATGGTGAACAGCCCTATGGCGGTGACCAGATCGCTGAGCTTGTTGTATCCGTAGTTCCTCGGATCAAAATCAGGGGCCTGCTTGACGATGTTGCTGCCAACCGGTCCCAGGTTGGCCCAGCCGTTTTCATCGGAAGAGGCTTCAATCGCTGCCCTGAGGAGAAGCAGCAGTCTAGCATCGCTGCGCAATTCACTGTTGGATCGGGGTTTCAATCCCGGCCCGTCTGCGGGGCCGGAGGTGAACACCTCGGTATAGAGAAAACGGTCGCAGGCGGCAACAAATGGCCGCGGTGTTTTCTGTTCGCCAAATCCATAGACCATTTTTCCGGCCTCTCTGATCCGTGAAGCCAGGCGGGTGAAATCGCTGTCACTGGAGACGAGGCAAAAACCATCGAAAGGGCCTGTATACAGGAGGTCCATGGCATCGATGATCATGGCACTGTCGGTAGCATTTTTTCCGGTGGTGTAGCGAAATTGTTGAATGGGCTGAATGGAGTGTTCCAGCAGAACAGCCTTCCACTGCCCCAGGTTGGGGGTGGTCCAATCTCCGTAAATTCTTTTAACATTGGCAACGCCGAATTTGGCGATCTCTGCCAACAGACCCTCAATAATAGCCGGTCTGGCATTGTCCGCGTCAATCAGGACAGCTAAGGCCTGACCGTTTTCCCGCTGTGTTGTCATAGGTTCATGCCTTGAGTGGAAAGGATGGTCCCTGCACAGGATGGTGGCAACTACCTCTGTGTAGCCCATTTTCAACAGGTGTGCAGCTGTTTTCTTGTGGAAAATATTTGGCCCGTGTCTACGTGGTCGCTTGGGGGAGTGCAGGGGAAGAACGGGGGGAAGCGCTCACAGGATTCCATCTTGGCACAGTATTACGTTTCTGGATAGACATTATTGAAAACAGGGGTCCAGCCGTCACGGTTACGGGCAGAAGGCCGCCTTATCCGATCGGAGCAGGCATCGAACGATCTGATCATTTTCCGCTTTGGTGGTTGCCATCCCTTTTTTCACCATGTCTCTGACAACACCTCGCCAATAGAAACGACCTCTGCTTCTCTCTAATCCAGCACAAACGTAGTTGGTAAAATGGCAGGAGCCGCAATGGGTATGAATCAAGTCCAAACAATCCCGATCGGCGGCCCGGGCCTGCCCTGAGTACGGAAACACAATCGCCGCGAAGAGCATTCCCCCCAGGAGCAGGGAATGGAGTCTGGTTCGTCGAGGGTTCT
>SKJK01000292.1 GCA_007121995.1 Desulfobulbaceae bacterium | reverse complement strand
TGGAAAAGGGATCAATGAAGGTGCGGGAGAGTGCGTTGTGGCGCTCTCAGTGTTACGCGGACGGCAGGTGGTTTGTTGCTGCGGATGGAAAACAGATAGTTGTTTACGACCCGGCCAGCGGGCTGGAGATCGGGACGGTTCCCTCGCTCGGGCAGGGAGAGATGGCGGCCATCATTGATGCCGCCTATGCCGCCTGGCCCGCCTGGAGGGGGATAACCGCTGCGGAGCGTGCCCGTCTGTTGCGACGCTGGTATGATCTGCTCCTGGTGCACCAGGAGGATCTGGCCATCATTATGACCGCGGAACAGGGCAAACCGCTGGCTGAGGCTCGGGAGGAGATTCTATACGGCGCCGGCTATCTCGAGTGGTATGCCGAGGAAGGTAAACGGGTGTATGGGGATACCATTCCCATGGGCCAATCGGGCAAGCGTATTATAGTCCTCAAAGAGCCGGTGGGCGTCTGTGCCGCGATCACGCCATGGAATTTTCCGTCGGCAATGATTGCCCGCAAGGCCGCTCCCGCCCTGGCTGCCGGTTGTCCGGTGATCGTCAAGCCAGCAAGTCAGACACCTTTTTCTGCTCTTGCTCTTGCCTGGCTGGCCGATCAAGCCGGTATCCCCGCCGGGGTCTTCAATGTCGTCACCGGTCCGGCAAGGGAGATTGGTGCTGCATTGACCTCCAGTCCCCTGGTACGCAAACTCAGTTTTACCGGTTCCACCGAGGTGGGCAAGGTGCTGATGCGCGATTGTGCGGCCACGGTGAAGAAGGTGTCTCTGGAACTCGGCGGCCATGCCCCTTTCATTGTTTTTGACGATGCCGATCTCGATGAGGCGGTACGGGGTGCAGTGGCGTCGAAATACCGCAACTCCGGGCAGACCTGTGTGTGCGCCAACCGTTTCATTGTTCATGAACGGATCTATGATCAGTTTGCCGCCAAGCTGGTGGCGGCGGTGCAGCAGCTCAAGGTTGGCTGCGGGTATCAGGAGGGGGTGCAGCAGGGGCCTTTGATCGACCTTGACGCCATTCGTAAGGTGGAGGATCATATCCATGATGCTGTGGCCAAGGGTGCCCGCATCGCCTGTGGTGGTCGGCGGCTGGACCGGCAGGGGTATTTTTTCACTCCCACTGTTCTCCTCGACGTTACCGCCGACATGCTGATCGCTCGCGATGAGACTTTTGGGCCGGTGGCGCCGCTTTTTTCTTTTCAAGAAGACCGGGAGGCCGTGGCTCTGGCCAATGATACTCCCTTTGGCCTTGCCGCTTATTTTTACAGCCGGGATATCGGCAGAATCTGGCGGACAGCTGAGGCCCTTGAATACGGTATGGTTGGCATTAATACCGGCAGGATGTCTTCGGAAGCGGCTCCGTTTGGTGGTATCAAGGAGTCCGGTATCGGCCGCGAAGGTTCCCGATACGGGATCGAGGAGTATCTGGAGATGAAGTATCTCTGTCTCGGCGGTCTGGGGTTATAACGCAGGCCTTGATGTCACCTGAATCCGTGATGGCTGGATTCTTGTTTGGGTTTTATTTTGCTGTAATGAGATTGAATTGCAGCGGAATCTTTGGCAATAACCTTCACCCGCCGCCCTTCGGGGCGTGCGGACGAACGCTCACGGATCCAGATGTCAGGCCGGCCGGTTGAGCTCGAGATCCTGACTATCGACAAAGGCATAGGCGCTGTGTTTGTGGATGGATTCAAAACTTTCAACTCCCACCGAAAACCAGGCGATATCCGGATGAGTGAACGCTCTCTGGGCGACTTTCCGTGCCACATCCTCGACAAACATGGGCTGGGCATAGGCGGCCTCGGTGACATATTTTTCGTCCGGACGTTTGAGCAGGGAGTAGACCTCCGAGGAGCCGCAGCCCTCAACCAGGGTAATCAGGTCTTCGATCCAGACCAGGGCCAGGGGATGGATGGTCAGGGTAACCTCAGCCCGCTGGTTGTGGGCTCCGGCCGTGCTGATTTCTTTCGAGCAGGGGCAAAGGGTGGTCAGGGGGACATGAACTGTGAGCAGTGGCTCGCCCTCGGTTTCCGAGGAGGCTGTGAAGGTGCACTGGTATTCCATCAGGCTGGATGTTCCCGAAACCGGCGCTCTTTTCGCAATGAAATAGGGAAAGGACATGGTGAGGCGAACCTCGCCGGCCTGCAGTTGGTCGCGGATCCCGGTGAGCAGGGACGGAAAAAGATCGATTTGGATGTCCGGCGGAACCTGGGCCAATAATGCGGTCATGACACTGACGCATGATTCCAGGCGGTTGCGGGGCATGGACGCCAGGAGATTAATCGTGGCCACGGTCTGCTGACAGCCGCCACTTTTCTCCAGGATGCGGACGGGACAGGTATAATTGTCGATGCCAACGGTTTGTAGGGACATAATACCACGCTCGAAGAAAAGGTTTCTGCTCTCAATAACTGTACCATGGGAACCGTGCACTGATCGAGGAAGATGTTTTTTTCCGGGCCGGCCTTTCCCAGCGGCCAACAGCAGTCTCATCACAGGGCATTCCAACCGGCGCGGCTTGCCTCGAACAGTCGTGCCCTGGGCCATACTCGATTTTTTCAGCATAGGCAACCATTTCACTGCTGGTCTGTGCCCGGCATGCTTTGTGCCGGGACTTGAAGCGGATATGCCACTGTCTTCTTCCTGAATCCGTGACGGCTGGACTTTTTTCTGGGCTT
>SKJK01000014.1 GCA_007121995.1 Desulfobulbaceae bacterium | reverse complement strand
ATAAGAAGACCGTGACAGTAGAATTCGCCGGCCAGGGAGAGCGGCGGGTCAGAATCGGATATATCCAGGAATCACCAGTCTGGAAGACCTCTTATCGTCTTGTAGTCGACAAGGAGCAAACCCTGCTCCAGGGCTGGGCCATTGTCGAAAATACCTCTGAGCAGGATTGGCGCGGGGTTGATCTGACCCTGGTCAGCGGCCGACCTGTTTCTTTTACCATGGACCTGTATGAACCGCTGTATCTGCCGCGGCCCGAGGCGCAGCTCGAACTGTTCACCTCTTTACGCCCGCGGACCTATGATCAGGACTTGAGCCGTCTCGATCAGGAACTCGCTGAGAAGCCCGTTGCCGACCGGATGGCTGAGAGTCAGATCGTGCCTATGATGGCACCGTCGCCCGCGGTGATGGGGTCAGGTCAACCAGGGGCGGTGACAGATGGCAGGAGCAGGGCTTTGAAGGCTTTGTCCATGTCTCGTCCGGAGCCCATGGATCTTCGTCGGGGGGTGCAGTCAGTCGCCGAGGGTATTGATACCGGAGAATCATTCCAATACAGCATACAGGCACCGGTTGATCTGCCTCGCCGGCAGTCAGCCATGCTCCCCATTGTTAATAGCGAAATTACCGGCAAAAAACTGGCTATCTACAATTGGCACGTGCATGCCAAACACCCGCTCTCCGGGCTGCGCTTCACCAATACCACCGATCTGCACCTGATGCAGGGCCCAATCACTGTCTTTGACGGCAGCGTATATGCCGGAGATGCCATGATCGAAGACATACCTCCGGGCGGTGAGCGGCTGATTAGTTATGCCATGGACCTTGATACCGAAGTTGTCCGCCAGGGGAAGAGTACGCCTGAGGAATTGCGCAGCGTCAAGATTATCAAAGGGACCCTGCAAGCCGAGCGTAAATATCTACGCAGTCAGGAGTATATTATCAGGAATTCCGGCCGCACCGCCAGGAAGGTTTTGGTCGAGCATCCGATTGACCCCGAGTGGACGCTGGTCGAGCCCGCAGAACCAGCCGAGAAGACCCGCGATTTCTATCGTTTTGCTGTTACTGCCGATCCTGGAAAACCAGCCGGTCTCATGGTCAAGGAAGAGCGGACAGATACCCAGCATATCGTGCTGACCAATATCGATGATGCCCTGATCCATCTTTACATGAAAGCAACAGTGGTCAGCGAGCAGGTCAGAGAAGCCTTGGGCAAGGTGGTCGCACAAAGACACCAGATAGAGCGGGTTGCAGGAGAGCGCCGTCAACACGAACAGGACATTCGCGGTATTGAACAGGATCAGGCCAGGATGCGTCAGAACATGGCGCAGTTGGATCGGCAGAGTGAAGTGTATCGTGGCTATGTCAGGAAGTTCAGTGACCAGGAAAAACAGTTGGAAAACCTGCGCCAGGAGATCGCAGACCTGCACAAACAGGAACAAGACCTGCGTCAGATCCTGGACGAGTACCTGATGAACCTTGATTTATCCTAGGCTAATGCAGTTCTCACAGGTGGTTATAGGTACGGATCAGCTCCAGAGTTTTTTCGTTGACGGTTCGGGAAAAGAGATATCCCTGCGTCTTGTCGTAGTTGAGTTGGCGCAAGCGTTCCAACTTTAACGGCGCAGGGCTTTCAGCTCTTTTTGCGTAGCCATACCGGTGACGGGGAGACCGGCCTGAGCCTGGAAAGCCCGAACAGCCTCTTGTGACATCGTCCCAAGGTCGCCGTCGATGGCACCGGTGTAGAGGCCGCGGCGTTGCAGCAACTCCTGCAGTTCTCTTTTTTCCTTGATGGACAGAGCACCTGGAGGGCGTGGCCAATTCTGGACCATGCCCTTTTTGCCTGCCAGCCGATCAGCAAGCAGCCCCACAGCCAGGGCATAAAAATCGGAGTTGTTGTACCGTTTGATAACAAAAAAGTTCCTCATGAGGAGAAAGACTGGCCCTTCTGCTCCAGCGAGCATTTTCAATTCCGCTCGTGCCTCCGGGTCGTCATACCCCCTGCCGTCGGGACGGATAAAACCCAGCTTCTGCCATTGGGCCAAGGTTTTGGTTTCACCGTTGTACTGGAAACCGTTTGCGGGTGCTTTGGCCTCATAGCCCCACGGTTGGCCGCTACGCCAGCCGTTTTGGGCCAGAAGATTGGCTGCGGTGGCAAGGGCATCGGGGATGGAGTTCCAGATATCACGGCGGCCGTTGCCATCCATATCCACGGCATAGGCAAGATAGCTGGTGGGAATGAACTGCGTGTGGCCCATCGCCCCCGCCCAGGAGCCATGGAGTTGCTCGGTGGTGATATCGCCTGCCTGCAGAATCTGTAAGGCAGCGATGAGCTGAGTGCGGGCAAATCGAGCCCGGCGTTGATCCGCATAAGCCAGGGTGGCCAGGGCCTGGGGGACATAATGGAGCAGGCCCGGACGTTCAAGAACAGCACCATAGGCTGATTCCATCGACCAGATAGCCAGCAGCAGAAAACGGTCGACACCAAATCGCTGTTCAACGGCGGCCAGGGTGTCGGCATGTTTCTGGGCCATGGCAATACCGGTTTGTACGCTGCGATCATTAACCCGGGTATCAAGGTAATCCCAGATCGCAGTCGTGAATTCGGGTTGGAAATTGGCTTTACGGATAACATCGGGATCAGGCTGCTCGATACCGGCAAAGGCCTGGGCATACGTCTGGGACTTGATGCCTTCACTGGCGGCTTCGACGGAAAACTCGGTCAGCCAATGACGGAATCCAGGATCGGCTGCAACTGTGGAAGAGAGGAGAGTGGTGCACAATACCATAATGCTGATAAAGGCGTAGCTGCGAAGGAAACAAGAAGACATAAACAAAACCTCAGCGATAATAAGACGATGATCGGCGCGCATTCTTGGCTACACTGTAACCGTGCATCGAATGTAAGCCATCGGTTCCATGACCCGATGGCATCTGGATCCGATTCTTTGTGAATCTGACAACAATCGATCATGCTACCGAACCAGACCGGGTTCGTCAAGGTTGGCGGCTCTGGGTTGGTATCTGTTGTAATCTGGTGATCCATCATCGGTGAATGTTGCGCCTGTTGATAAAAAAGAGCAGGCCGCAGAACGCAGTTCGGGTATCGCCACAGCAGCTACTGCCACACGGTTGCAGTGACCGGGCAAAACGCTCATGCACGTACTTCCGGTTAATGGTTCCGCTTTGCAAACAATTCTGATCGTCCTGATGGGTTCAATTTCGGAGGCTTGAACATATGGCTTTACTTACCTGGTGTGGAATTTTTCTATGCTTGACCCAGTCAGCTATCCTGTCCGGCATGAACCTTGGCCTCTTTTCGCTTAATCGGATGGAACTCAATGTAGCATCCAGAAAAGGAGACCTGCGTGCCAAGCGGATTCTGTCGGTGCGCAAGGATGCCAATTTTGCTCTGGTCACTATCTTGTGGGGGAATGTGGGTGTTAATGTGATTCTGGCCCTCTTGTCGGGGTCGTTACTCCACGGGGTGACCGCCTTTTTGTTTTCTACTGTGGTCATCACGGTCTTTGCCGAGATCATTCCCCAAGCGTATTTCACCCGCCACGCCATGCGGGTGGCCTCCTTGCTGTTACCGGTGTTGCGTTGCTATCAGGTCGCGCTCTACCCCGTGGCCCGGCCCACGGCTTGGCTGCTGGACCGCTGGCTGGGAGGCGAGGAGATGCATTTTTATCGGGAACGAGATCTTCGCCGTTTGATCGAACTGCATATCGAAGCTGCGGAAAGCGAGATCAATCTGGTGGAGGGGCAGGGAGCGCTCAATTTTCTGGAAATGGATGACGTGCCACTGAACCATGAAGGAGAGATCGTTGATGAGGACAGTATCATCCAACTTGATTTCAACGGAGAGCGACCGGTATTTCCTTGTATACAACCCAGCGCCACCGACTTATTCCTCCAGACTGTCAATCGGTCCGGCAAGAGTTGGGTGGTACTAGCCAATCAGGCCGGGGAGCCCAAACTGGTGCTCAATACCGCTGATTTCACTCGTGAAGCCATGTTCGCCAAGGATCATTTCAATCCCCATAGGCACTGCCATCGACCTATCATTGTCCGCAAGGCGAAGGTGAAGCTCGGAGAAGTCATTCCGTGTTTTCAGGTGCGGCCGGGCAGGATCGGTGATGACATCATCGACAAGGATGTCATTCTGCTCTGGGATAACTATCCACGGATTGTGACCGGGACAGATATCCTCGGCAGGTTGTTGCGCGGTATCGCCCGACCGCCGGCAAGCTGAAAAGGTACGGGGGTCGGGTATATGTACTGATGATCTCCATTCTCACCATTTGTCAGCATAGTGCCTGTACTCTTATTTCCCTGTGTTGATCGACAGGATCCCGCTGAGCTTTATTGATCAATATCTTGCCGATTTTGACCAAAGAATTATATTTAACAGCATTGGTCAATAAATGTTGAGCGATGAAAACGAGGTTGAACAGTCCCCGAGTCAACGGGAAAATCCTGCATTTGATCGCCGTCTCCTCCGGTGAGAACGAATTTTTTCGATCGTCGCTTCATTCGGGACCAATATCATCGAATGACCCAGGGCAGATGCGCCTCCCATCCTCAAAAAGAGATAAGCATGAAAACCAGCAGCGAGCCATTATACCATGTCGATACGCCCCACGGCCTGGAAGCCGACGAGGTCGTCCGGCGTCTGAACAGTCGCCCCTCCGGGTTGCACAGCGATGAAGCGAAAGAACGTCTGGCCGCCGTTGGGCCCAATCGTTTACCGGTTTCAGCTAAAGAGGGGTTGTTGAAACGTTTTTTCAAACATTTCAACGAACTGCTCATCTACATATTACTGGTAGCGGCGGTGGTGACCGCTCTCCTGGGCCATTGGATTGATACAGGGGTCATCCTGGCTGTCGTGGTGATCAACGCTGTGATCGGATTCATTCAGGAAGGGAAGGCTGAGCAAGCCCTGGAGAGTATTCGCAAAATGCTCTCTCTTCATGCCCAGGTGCGCCGGGACGGTCAATGGTTCGATGTTGCCGCAGATGATCTGGTTCCCGGCGATGTGGTACGGTTGCGTTCAGGTGACAAGGTACCCGCAGATATCCGTTTGGTTGAGGCTATCAATTTGCGTATCGAGGAATCGGCACTCACCGGGGAGTCTGTCGCCAGCACGAAACAACCAGCAGCTGTGGCCGTTGATGCCGGCATTGGCGATCGCTATGGCATGGCCTACTCAGGGACCATGGTCAGCGTCGGTCGCGGTATCGGCGTTGTCACTGCCACCGGGAGCGCCACCGAGTTGGGTCGAATCAACACCATGATCTCCGAGGTGGAGACTTTGGCGACACCACTGACCCGGCAGATGAACAGTTTCGGTCGTGTCCTCTCGGTGGTGATTATCAGCATGGCGGCGCTGCTCTTTCTGGTCGGCCGCCTGCTCCATGATTTTGCCTATAATGACGTGTTTCTTGCTGCCATCGGCTTTGCTGTTGCCGCGATTCCCGAAGGTCTGCCAGCCATCCTCACCATTACCCTGGCCCTTGGTGTGCAGCGAATGGCACAACGAAACGCTATTACCCGTAAACTCAAGGCTATTGAAACCCTGGGTTCAGTAACCGTCATCTGTTCCGATAAGACCGGCACCCTGACCAAGAACGAAATGACTGTTCGCGACGTTGTTACCCGTTCCGGTTGCTATGAGATTGAGGGGACCGGTTATGCCCCTGAGGGCAGGATGACCCGTGAAGGTGAAGCGGCATCGCTTGACAAGCATGCCGACCTGCAGGCTCTGATTGAAGTCGTTGCGGTGTGCAACGATGCTGAGATTGCTGAGGAGGATGGTCAGTGGCGGGTCCTCGGAGAACCGACCGAGGGGGCCTTGCGCACACTGGCACGCAAAGCGGGTTTCGCGAGCGATGGGTATGAACAATTGGCTGTGATTCCCTTCGAGTCGGAGAACAAATTCATGGCCACCCTCAATCGAGATCCAGAGGGTGAAGTACGTATTCTGCTGAAAGGCGCGCCGGGGCGCTTGCTCGACCGCTGTCAGAAGCAGCGGGCTGCCGACGGCAGTTCAGAGTCTCTGCAGCGCACCTTTTGGGAAGAGGAAGTCAAGAAACTCAGCAGCCAGGGGTTGCGTGTTCTTGCCGCTGCTTCCCGTGATGTATGGACAGACATGAAGGATCTTAATCCGGATGACCTAGATGAGGGCATGGTTTTTATAGGTCTGGTCGGCATTATCGATCCACCTCGACCGGAAGCGGTCGAGGCGATCCGGATTTGCCGGCAAGCTGGTATCCGCGTCAAGATGATTACCGGCGACCATGCCGGTACGGCACTGGCCATTGGTCAGGAAATGGGCCTTTCCGAGGCTGTCCATGCAATTAGCGGTGTGGAGTTGGAAGTTGCTTCGGATGAGGAACTGCGCCGTCTGGTTAAAGATAATGATATTTTTGCCCGCACCAGTCCTGAACATAAATTACGGTTAGTGAAAGCGTTGCAGGCCAATGGTGAGGTCGTGGCCATGACCGGTGACGGCGTCAACGATGCTCCGGCTCTCAAACGCGCCGACGTGGGAGTGGCCATGGGCATTAAAGGCACTGAAGCGACTAAGGAGGCTGCCGAGATCGTGCTGGCGGATGACAACTTCAAGTCCATCGAGCGTGCTGTGGAGGAAGGCCGGACCATCTATGATAACCTGCGCAAGGCCATTATGTTCATCCTGCCGACCAATGGTGCGCAAGGGTTGGTCATCCTTGCAGCCGTGGTATTCGGTATGGTGTTGCCGCTGACGCCCGTGCAGATTCTGTGGGTGAATATGGTTGTGGCGGTCACTCTGGCCCTGGCCCTGGCTTTTGAACCGGCTGAGCCCAAGGTGATGACCAGACCGCCTCGCTGCCCGAATGCGCCGATTCTGGGAGCAGTCTTTTTGTGGCGCATTGGCTTTGTCTCAGTGCTGATCGGCGGGGCAACTATTATCGTTTTTCTGATCGAAAGAAGGCTCGGCATGTCTTTGGATCAGGCGCGCACCCTGGCGGTGAACACCCTTGTCTTTGGCCAGATTTTCTATCTTTTCAACAGTCGGTTCCTGTATGAATCAAGCCTGCATTTTCGGCAACTGTTCACTAATGGGATAGCCTGGCTGGCGGTAACTGTGCTGATCGGGCTCCAACTGACTTTTGTCTATGCACCATTCATGCAGATCTGGTTTGGTTCCGCCAGTCTCGAGTTGATCCACTGGTTGGTTCCTCTGGTGATCGGTCTGGCTGTCTTTTTTATTGTTGAGGCCGAAAAAACGTTAACCCGCCGTTTGGTGAAAGGTGGTCAACAAAGCTCGACACCGGATGATCAACAAGGCAGTGAACCGGAGAAATCTACGCCGGCAGGATCAAGTCCGCAGCAAAAGGATACCTGCTACCGGGATTGAAAAGCGTGGGGGATGGAAAACTTTTTTTAGTGAGAGACTATAGTGAGTGATGGCGGCCTTTCGGTTGTCGTCTCGCACAGCAATCGAAAAGAGTGGGCACGCTTCGTCACTAAAACCATTTTTTTATAGAGGTCATAGAGGGCGTGCGTGCGTACGGTGTTAAAAAACCGGTTCAGCGACGGTGTATCTTCGCCGCTGAACCGGTGATGTAATGGCTGTTTTTCGGCTCGGTGGAGCCGGTGTGGATGTTTCTCTTTCGATCAGGTGAGATCGAATCGGTCCAGATTCATGACTTTATTCCAGGCAGCGACAAAGTCGCGGACAAACTTTTCTTTTGCATCCTCCTGGGCATAGACTTCAGCCAAAGCACGAAGCTGTGAATTGGAACCAAAGATCAGGTCCACGCGGGTACCGGTCCATCTGACTTCACCTGTCTTGCGGTCGCGACCCTCAAAAGCCTCTCGCGTCTCGGAAGTGGGTTTCCATTCGGTGGTCATATCGAGCAGATTGACAAAGAAGTCGTTGGTCAATGTACCAGTCTGTCGGGTGAAGACACCGTGTTGCGATTGACCCACATTGGCGCCTAGCACGCGCAGGCCGCCGACCAGCACGGTCATCTCCGGAGCGCTCAAGGTCAGAAGCTGGGCCTTGTCCACCAGCATCTCCTCGGCCGAGACGGTGTAGGCCTTTTTCTGGTAATTGCGAAAGCCATCCGCTTCGGGCTCCAGAAAGGCGAACGACTGTACATCGGTCTGTTCCTGGCGTGCATCGGTGCGGCCTGGAGTGAAGGGTACCTCGACGGCATATCCGGCAGTTTTGGCCGCCGCCTCAACTGCTGCGCAACCAGCCAGCACGATGAGATCGGCCATGGAAACTTTCTTGCCATCTGTCTGCGCATCGTTGAAAGATTGTCGGACGGTCTCAAGCACACCCAGCACCTTGCCCAACTGCGCCGGCTGGTTGACGTCCCAGTCTTTTTGTGGGGCCAGGCGAATGCGGGCGCCATTGGCACCGCCGCGTTTGTCCGAGCCACGGAAGGTGGAGGCCGAGGCCCAGGCAGTGGCAATCAGTTCCGCCACCGTCAGGCCTGAGGCCAGAACTTTTGCTTTGAGATCGGCGATGTCCTTGGCATTGATCAGTGGATGATCGACGGCGGGAATCGGATCTTGCCAGATCAGATCTTCATCGGGGACTTCCGGGCCAAGGTAACAGGCTTTGGGGCCCATGTCCCGGTGGATCAGCTTGAACCAGGCGCGGGCAAAGGCATCAGCAAATGCCTCCGGATCCTGGTGGTAACGACGGGCAATGGGTTCATAGATCGGGTCAAAACGCAGTGACAGGTCGGCGGTGGTCATCATGGGGCGGTACTTTTTCGCTGGATCGTGGGCTCCGGGAATCAAGTGCTCATCTTTGACGTCCTTGGCAAGCCACTGGTGCGCACCGGCCGGGCTCTTGACCAGTTCCCATTCATAACCAAACAGCATGTCAAGGTAGCCCATGTCCCATGTGGTGGGATTGGGCTTCCATGCTCCTTCAATCCCGCTGCTGGTGGTGTCTCCACCTTTGCCGGTGCCTAGAGCGTTCTTCCAGCCGAGTCCCTGCTCCTCGAGCGGTGCGGCTTCGGGCTCAGGACCAACCAGGCTCGGGTCCCCGGCACCGTGGCACTTGCCAAAGGTATGACCGCCGGCAGTCAGGGCAACGGTTTCCTCGTCGTTCATGCCCATGCGGGCAAAGGTTTCCCGAACGTCGCGACCTGAGGCCACCGGGTCCGGGTTACCGTTGGGGCCTTCGGGGTTGACATAAATCAAGCCCATCTGCACAGCAGCCAGCGGGTTTTCGAGTTCACGATCGCCGCTGTAGCGTTTGTCGCCCAACCATTCGGATTCGGCGCCCCAATATATATCCTCTTCAGGTTGCCAGATATCCTCCCTGCCACCCCCGAAGCCAAATGTTTTGAAACCCATGGATTCCAGGGCGCAATTGCCTGTCAGAACAAGCAGGTCGGCCCAGGAGATTTTGTTGCCGTACTTTTGCTTGATCGGCCAGAGGAGCCGGCGTGCTTTGTCAAGGTTGACATTGTCGGGCCAACTGTTGATCGGCGCGAAACGTTGATTGCCGGTGCCGCCACCACCACGTCCGTCAGAGGTCCGATAGGTGCCGGCACTGTGCCAGGCCATCCGAATGAACAGGCCGCCATAGTGGCCCCAGTCAGCCGGCCACCATTCCTGCGAGTCGGTCATCAGAGCGTACAGGTCTTTCTTCAGGGCGGTCAGGTCGAGTTTTTTGAATTCTTCGGCATAGTTGAAATCAGGCCCCAGCGGGTTGGAAGCCGGGGCATGCTGATGGAGGATACCCAGGTTCAGCTGGTTGGGCCACCAGTCACGGTTTGAGGTTCCTTTGGCTGCCGGATGATCGTGTCCTTTACCAGTTACAGGGCACTTGCTGTTTTCGCTCATCTTTGTTCTCCTTGCTGTTTTTAGGGGAAAAGCGGATCTCGCGGTCCTGGTGAGCCAGTCGCTTCAGGAGCCTTAAATCCTGGAAACGTTACCACCATGGTGAACTGGGGGGCAACACATTCTGATTGGTGGAAACCGAACCACCGTATCTTCCAAATCATCAATACAGGCGAATACTGGCCTTGTCCGGTACCGGGGCAATTCATGTCAATACGTGGAAATACCCGATAAAATTTTCGACGCCGGCATAGTACCGTTAATGGGTATGCATGTCAATATCAAATAGGAAAGATTCTGAAATGCGTCTTTATCGTTCAACCTGAGTACATATCAACGCCTTGGTCGGCTGGTATTTTCATGTAATATTAAGACTATTAGGACGATTCCAGTGGAACTGTTGGCAGGGATTCTTTACAATGGACGGAAAGTATCTGCTTTCAGGAATGAATGTCGAACATTGGGAGAATGAGTATGGGTGGCACT
>SKJK01000150.1 GCA_007121995.1 Desulfobulbaceae bacterium | reverse complement strand
CTTCGGGGCGTTCGTCCGCACGCCATCTTCATTGCCCGTAACCGTCCGATAAAGTTTACTTTAATCGAACGGTCACGAACAACAAAGCTGACGCACGGACAAACGCTCACGGATCCAGGTGAATGTTAATCGAACGGTCACCAACAACGAAGTTGACGCACGGATGGAGGCTCACTGGTCCAGGTAAAGAACAAGAGGTCAGCTTTGCGAAGCTGACCCTTTTGTTTAATATGACTGTACAAGCCCGGCCTTGACCAACCTGTTCATCAAGGCCTGACGACGACGGTGTTTGTCTATGAATTGCTGCAGCTCAGTTTGAAATGATGCGGCCATGGCTTGTTGATTATACGCGTCGCGAAGATCCTCCAGGTGCCGGCAGGCCGAGTCGTAGGCACTGGCGTACCCCTTTTGAGCCTCTGTATGAACAGTCTGCCATGCCTTGGGAAAATTCTGGGCCAGTTTGGCTAGCTTGATATCCCGCAGTTTTTTGCGTTCAGCTTCAACAAGGCGAAGAACATGTGCCTCTTTGCCTTGCCTGTGTTCCCTGGCCCTTTCGGCCAGTTTTCCCAGCGCGGCCACGTTCCGGGGTGCTTCCGGCCCCTGCGGTGCCCGCTCGGCTTGCCAGGAGGCGTATTGCCGTTTCAATTCACGTTCGGCATGCACGCTCTGGCCCATGAGCAGTAAGCGCAGGTATTTTTTGATCTCAGGTGGGGAGAGCTGATCCAGATAAGCATCCACAACTGTTTCATTCGTCCCTGCCGGCTGTAGCGGTGGGCTGCCGATGCCCGCCCCGGACAGTAGATCCTCATCGACATCAAGAAATTCCGCCAGTGCCTGCTGCGCCACCGTCAATTCCTGTAATCCGTTCAATGCCATTGGTTCCGGAGCATCGGCACCTGTTTCCCCGGTCGTCACGGCCCGCAGCCAGCCAATATACAAACTGCGCAGGTCGCCACGCAACAGTTCCTCCCGCACGGGTGCCAGACGAGCCATCCATCCGGTATCTTCAACAAAATCAAATGGGTCGTACTCCTCTGTTTCGCCAAGGAGTGACCACGTCAGCAACCAATGCTGTGGCAACTTTTCGAAGGTAACATGTGAAGTTGTGCAAAATGCCATAAGCGTCTGCTCTTCGACGGCTTCCAGAGGCAGTCGCACCATGAAGAGTGCCGCTCCATAGCCGGCAAGATAGACATGAGCATCAAAAAAACGGCGCATCATGTCTGTGGGATCGGCGTTTAATTGACCCCAGTTGTATTCATTGACAAAACTGACCGGGGTGATGCGAGCCCGTGTGGAGATTGCCCGCAGATGGTCCATTTCACGCGACGACAAGGGGCGGTCGATGGCAAGAAATTCATAGTATTGGTATTCGCTCATGGGGGACCTCGCTTTGTGCTGTCACTTGTTGCTCATTCCTGCTCAGCCGGCCTTGTTACCCAAGGCTGTTGAGGTATCGGCAATGGGTATTGCATGCAAACCGTCGGTGCAAGCACAAGGCTGCCTGACCTGAGAGCTGGAACGGTTACGGATTTTTTATCCAGATTCCTGAATGATGGCTTAGGCCAGGGCAAACAGGGAGAGGGTGTACTGTTGATACAAAACGAATCGACCTTTTTTTACCTTCGTGCTTTTTCAATAATATTGTTTATACTCCCCCTTTGATGCAGGCACTCCAGGACCGCTTCCCAGGTGGTATCAAAGGATTTATAGAGAGAAATAATGAAGAGATCTAAAGGACAATCTCCGGAAAAGAATAAAAAAACAAAAAAAAATGCTTCGACAATTCAAGGGAAACCCCTTGCGAAACGGGACAGGAACACAGCCAAGAGCGCCGGAAGCGGAACACATTTCGATCCGGTCAAGATAGGGTTGATTATCCTGTTTGCCGCCGCCGTGGGGATCGGTACGGCAGTCTATTTGACCTACATGCCAGCACCACCTCAGCAGACAGAAGCTATCCAGGCCGAGGGCGAGACGGTGACCAGCGATCTGCCGGTAGAACAGACCGACAGCGATCAGGCAGAGCAATCACCGGAGACCTGATGATGCCCTGGCTGCAGGCAGCGTGCTGAAATAGCAGCAGGGATTGATGAGCACCCGTAATGAATCAGGGAAGGAACTGTTTGGTTTATCTCTCCGGTCTTACTCCTGAATCCGTGACGGCTGGACAACGCTCACGGATCCAGGTTACTGTTTGTCACCATAGCGCAGGTGGGCCAGCGTCAGGTTGATCTCGCCATAGGAATAACCGTCGCCGAGGGTTTCCTTCAACGCTTTGAGAGATGGACTCTGGTGGCCGGCAATGGTTTTTTCGATGTGACGTCGTTTGTTTTGGTCGATGAGGCCATTGATGGAAAGTTCCCCCTTACCAACGTAATAGGCCAAATGGCCCTCGATGGTCTGCAACGTCAGTTCCCGTTTTTCCGCAATCTGGGCTATGCTCAGGCCGTTTCCATGCATTTCCAGGCTGATTTTTTGGTGTCTATCCGGGGTGCCGATGCTTTTTTCTTTGCCCCGGTTGGACCAATGGCGGTGAGGTTGGGCAGGAAAACCTCGGTGATGCCATGCTCCTGGCGGTAGTCAGACACCAGGGCCACGATTGCTTCGCCGTATTTTTCCGCCAGACGAGTACCAATCCCCTTGATTTTTTTCAAGGCCGCAATGGTGTCGGGTAGATGCACAGCAACCTGGATCAAGG
>SKJK01000087.1 GCA_007121995.1 Desulfobulbaceae bacterium | reverse complement strand
ATGGAGTTTGCCCATCGCAACCAAGTCGATCAGGCCGGGAAGGTGACGCTCGGTATTGTCTCGCCAGACGGTCGCGAGGGCATGTTGCAGCATGCCGAACAGTTTGCCGCAGCCGGTATTCCCTTTATCTTTGATCCCGGTCAGGGCCTGCCCATGTTTGATGCCGACGAACTGAATAGGTTTATCAGCCAAGCGACCTGGTTGGCTGTTAATGACTATGAGTGGCAACTGATTCAGGACCGTACCGGCCTGTCCGTGGAGCAGGCAGCCGCCGAATTAGAGGCCCTGATTGTCACCCGGGGCGGAGAGGGGTCCCACATCCACACCGGTGGGCGCCGGCTCGACATTCCAGCTGCTCAAGCAAGGGAATTAAACGATCCCACCGGCTGTGGCGATGCCTACCGAGCCGGTTTGTTGTTCGGCTTGAGCAAGGGGTATGACTGGGAAACGACCGGTCGCATTGCATCGTTGATGGGTGCATTCAAAATCGAACATCATGGTACGCAGAACCACCATTTTGATCCGCCCACCTTTGCTGAACGCTTCCAACGGGAATTTGGTTTTGCGCTTGAAGTATAATCTGTAACTCGGAGAAATAATGACCTTAGCTGAACATCCTTTATTGATATTTGACGGTGCTTGTGGCACCAGCCTGCAATCGATGACTGTGACTGAGGCCGATTGGGCTGGTTGCGAAGGCTGCAATGAGATTCTCAATGTCAGTGCCCCCCGGCATATTATCCAGTTTCACCAGAGCATGCTCGATGCCGGAGCAATGGTGGTGGAGACCAACAGCTTTGGAGCTTCGCGAATTGTGTTGGCTGAATATGGCTTGCAAGAGCGGGTCCGCGAGATCAATCTGGCCGCGGTCGATAACGCCCGCACGGCCATTGCAGGGCGTCCGGATCGTTATATCGCCGGCTCAGTGGGACCCGGCACCAAACTGCCCTCCCTGAAACACATTGAGGTTGATGAACTGGCTGCGGCCACGGCCGAACAGATTGAGGCCCTGCTTGATGCCGGTGTTGACTGCCTGATCATCGAAACCTGTCAGGATCTGTTGCAGACGAAAACAGCTGTTGTGAGCGCTCTGGAAACGTGTGAGCGGGCCGGGGTCGAGATTCCGGTTATGGTCTCGGTGACCATTGAACAGCAGGGCACCATGCTGGTCGGTTCGGATATTGCCGCCGTCGTCGCCACGCTGGAACCTTATCCCCTGTTTTCACTGGGCATGAATTGCGCGACCGGACCACAGGATATGATGTCCCATGTCCAGTATCTCTGCCGGCATTGGCCGGGCCGGGTTTCGGTCATACCCAACCAAGGTTTGCCGCAGGTGGTAGATGGCAAAACCTGCTATCCACTCAGTCCGGCGGATTATGCTGAACAGATGCATGGTTTTGTTGTCAGTCATGGGGTCAGCATTGTCGGCGGTTGTTGTGGCACCAGCCCCGATCATATCGCGGCTTTGGTGAACCGGCTCGCAGGAGCGCAGCCTAAAGATCGGGAGGTTGTAGTATGAAACCATCTGTTTCCAGCCTGTATCAAGCGGTGGAATTGAACCAGGAAATTCCGCCGTTGCTGCTTGGAGAACGCTGCAACCCCAACGGCTCCAAGGCCTTTCGTGAAGCCCTGCTGGCCGAAGACTGGGAAGGTTGCCTGAAAATTGCCCTCGACCAGGAGGGCCGGGGAGCCCAGGTGCTGGATCTTTGTGTCGCCTACGCCGGGCGGGACGAGGCCTCTGATATGCAGCAACTGACCCGCTTATTTGCCGGGTCCTGCAAGGCACCGTTGATGTTCGATTCGACCAGTCCGGAAACACTGGAGCGGGTGTTGCCACTGTATCCGGGGCGGGCGATCATCAACTCGATCAATCTGGAAGATGGCGGTGCCCATCTGGAACGGATCTGTCGTTTGGCAAAAAAATACGGTGCGGCGGTAGTGGCGCTGACCATTGACACCGAGGGGATGGCCCTGACCTGTGAACGGAAAGTTGCTGTGGCTAAAGAAATATATGCCCTGGCAGTCGACAAGTACGGCCTGCGACCCCAGGATATGCTTTTTGATTTGCTGACCTTTACCGTTGGATCCGGCGATGAGACGATGCGCACTGCGGCCATGGAAACGTTGCAAGCGATTCAGCAGGTGAAACAGGAACTCCCCGGCGTCGGTTTTACCCTGGGAGTGAGTAATATCAGTTTCGGCTTGCGTCCCGCAGCCCGTAAAGTGCTCAATTCGGTGTTTCTTCATGAAGCGGTCGCGGCCGGTTTGAATACCGCCATTGTTGATGCCGCTAAAGTGCTACCGTATGCGGCAATCAGTGAAGAGGATCGCAAGGTCTGTTTGGATCTGCTGTTCAACCGTGCCCCAGAAGCCCTGATGGCCTTCATCGATCACTTCGAAACCGCGGTCGAAACCGTTGAGGCTGAAGGGGGAAGGGGGGTACTGGCGGAAGAGGTGCTACGACAAAAGGTATTAAAAGGGGACAAGGAGGGCTTGGAAGATCTGCTCACCACCCTGCGCGGGCGCTGGAGACCTCTGGATATAATCAACGATCTGCTGGTGGCGGCGATGCGTGAGGTCGGTGAACTGTTCGGGCGCGGGGAGTTGTTACTGCCCTTTGTGTTGCAGTCTGCTGAGGTAATGAAAAAGAGCGTCACCCTGCTTGCCCCCTACATGGAAAAGGCCGAAGACGAAGCCAAAACTT
>SKJK01000033.1 GCA_007121995.1 Desulfobulbaceae bacterium | reverse complement strand
CCGCCAGAATCCAGAGGCGAAGCGGTCCTACGGAAGTCGGGTATGCCGGGCTGTTGCAACCCCTGGCCGATGGCATCAAGTTGATGAGCAAACAGTTGCTTGTCCCCAAGGGCGTTGATGACATCATTTTCCGGTTGGCGCCAATTCTGGCGATGATTCCTGCGATCACCTCCATGGCGGTCATCCCCTTTTCCGAGAACATTCAGGCCCGGGCCATGGAACTCTCGGTGCTACTCGTGTTTGCCCTGGCATCTTTGGCCATGTTCGCCATACTTCTTGGTGGCTGGGCATCGGGCAACAAATATGCTCTCATCTCGTCAACACGGGCGGTTTCTCAGACACTGGCCTACGAAATTCCCATGTTGATCACCGTGATCACCATCGTCCTGATCTCCGGGTCTCTCAACCTGCGGGACATTGCCATCGATCAACAGGGGGGGTTCTGGCATTGGAATATCTTCCGGATAGAGAACGGCCACTTTCTCACCATGTGGATTTCTTTTATCATCTTTTTCTTATGTGCGATTGCCGAAACAAACCGCGCTCCATTTGACATGGCGGAAGCTGAGAGTGAACTGGTGGCGGGATTCATGACCGAGTACGGTTCCATGGGCTTTGGTCTGTTCATGATGGGAGAATATCTAAACATCGTGGTGGTAGCCTGTCTGACAACGGTGTTGTTTCTCGGAGGCTGGGACTGCCCTCTTGGGCTGATACCAGGGGTATGGTGGTTCCTCCTGAAAATATATATTCTTATTTTTACCTTCATCTGGATACGCTGGACTTTCCCACGCACCCAGATCTACCGACTCTTGAATCTGAATTGGAAAATACTGATCCCATTCTCAATGGTGAACCTGCTGATTACAGCGGTTCTGATCAAGGTGTTCTGATATGAGTGGTTACTGGAGCGATGTTTTTAACGGCAGTAAGAGCCTGATCAAGGGAATGCTGATCACCGGCAGGCAATTTTTTAAACCGGTTATCACCGAGCAGTATCCCTACGAGGCACCCACCATGCCTCCATTGTTCCGTGGCCATGTCGAATTGATCGGCAATGCGGAAACCGGTTTGCCCAACTGCGTTGTCTGCATGATGTGCCAGCGTGCCTGCCCATCGGATTGTATCAGTCTGGACGGAAAAAAAGCCGAGGGGGGCAAGGGGAAGGTCCTGACCTCCTATATCCTCGATTTTACCAAGTGCAGCCTCTGTGGTTCCTGTGTGGAAAGTTGTAAATTCAATGCCTTGCGGTATTCACGTGAATACAATCTGGTCAGTTTCAATAAGGATGACTTTATCATCGATCTGATGAAACGGTTGGAGGATCAGAACAGATGCAAACAATAATCTGCCAGCCAGCCGCGTCTCCGGCACTTTTTTCCGCCGAGGGCGTAGTCGGTATCATCTTCTTGGTAACCATCGCCTTGATGGTCACAGGTGCGCTGATAGCGGTGCATGCTCAGCGTCTGGTGCGTGCGGTCGCCGGGCTGGCTGTTTGCTTCACCGGATTGGCTGGGATTTATTACTATCTGCTCAGCCCTTTTGTTGCCATGATGCAACTTTTGATCTATGTCGGTGCGGTATCCATCGTCATCGTCCTCGGCGTCATGCTGG
Organism: Desulfobulbaceae bacterium; assembly: GCA_007121995.1. Classification (GTDB taxonomy): domain Bacteria; phylum Desulfobacterota; class Desulfobulbia; order Desulfobulbales; family Desulfobulbaceae; genus Desulfobulbus. The sequence goes on along the minus strand of SKJK01000033.1, from coordinate 1,096 downwards.
CCTTTCCTGAGGAAGCCGCACCCGCGGACGAGAGACGGACAACGGACGTTATCAAACATCGATCCGCCCTCGCCGGACCGGTAGCGGCCAGCATTGCCGGACTGATGTTCGCGGCGTTGTCTGTCTTGGGGCTGAAAACGGAGTGGCAGGTTTTTCCCCGGGAAGGAGAGGGCGATATGCACGCCATCGGTATAACCCTGCTCACTACCCATGGAATGGTTTTTGAACTCATATCCATCGTCTTGGTCATGGCCATTATCGGCGCCTTGGTCCTCGCCCAGAGAGGGAGAAACTAATCAATGCAACTGCTGAATCTGTATAATTGCCTGCCAACCTATGTGGTGATCAGCGCCCTGCTTTTTTCCTTCGGTGTGTACGGCCTGATTGTCCGCCGCACTGTGATCGGCATGCTGATATCCGCTGAACTCATCCTGGCTGCTGCCTCCACCAACTTCCTGGCCTTCAATCGTTTCCTCGCTCCGGACCCTGCCATTGGCCAGGTATTTGCCCTGTTCATCATGGCCATTGCCGCTGCCGAGGCAGCCATCGCTATCAGCATCATGATCGCCGTTTATCGAAACTATAAAAGTATCGATGCCGACGATCTTGTTGATTTACAGAGGTAACCAGAGGGAATGATTATGGAAGCTTTTTCTCCCCCCCACGTTGTCAAGAGCTTCAACCTGCTGCTGGCTGTGCTGATTCCGCTGGTCGGCAGTGTGGTGGTCATGACCCAGAAAAACCGCCCCAACCTGCGGGAATTCGTCTCCTGCTGCTCTTCAGTGTTGCTCTTTCTGGTCGTCCTTTCTTTTATTCCCGCTCTGAAGGCTGGTCAGACCCTGGTTTTTCCTGTTTTTCAACTCCTGCCCGGTCTCTCCATAACCCTGCGGGCGGACGGTTTTTCCATGATTTTCGCCTTGGTGGCTTCCTCCTTGTGGATTATTGCCGTTTTTTATTCCATGGGGTATATGCGGGCTCACAACGAACCCTGTCAGACCCGGTTCAATGCCTGTTTTGCCTTGGCCATATTCGGGGCCATCGAACCCTGTCAGACCCGGTTCAATGCCTGTTTTGCCTTGGCCATATTCGGGGCCAT
>SKJK01000154.1 GCA_007121995.1 Desulfobulbaceae bacterium | reverse complement strand
CGACTCATGCAGAACAAAACTTTCGTTTCCGGATGGACACTCGATAACGATGGAGTGCAGGTGAACGGTTCCATGAAAGAAGAAGTACTTTTAGTGACGTATCGGAGGATAGAATGGGAACACTGCCAGCATCGACCGACGGTGTGAGCAGGGGGAAAAAAGCCATGGTCAGTGGAGAACAATCCGGGCACCATCTCCCTGTAATTCAAGAAAATGCGACAACCCTCAATGACTTGATTGACATAAGCTGCCGTAAATATCGTCAATTGCCCGCCATTGGCATGGCCTTGGAAAATCCGTTGACCTACAAGGAATTTCATGAACGTATTCTTTCGCTAGCCGCTCGCCTGCAGGCCGATGGGGTTAAGCAAGGGGACAGAGTGGCTTTGCTCGGCGAAAATTCTCATAACTGGGGGACCGTGTACCTTGCTGCTATGCGGCTCGGGGCAACGGCTGTTCCCATCTTTCCGGATCTGCCCGATGCTGATGTGCACCATATCTTACGTGAAATGGAATGTGAGGTCATTTTCATCACCCAGCGGCAGATAGAAAAAATTTACGATTGTCAACAGCAATTAAAAAAAGTGATCACCCTGGATGATTGCCGCGATGCGACAGGATTGATCGATCTGCAGACTTTCAGTGATTTTTTAGCCGTGGCAGTGGAGCAGTTTGGCGTTTTGGCACGCACGGAAGAGTTGTTGTTTCCACCGGTCAGCAAAGATGAACTGGCCTGTATCCTGTACACCTCCGGCACCTCGGGCTTTTCCAAGGCGGTCATGCTCACCCACGCCAATCTTTGTGCCAATGCGTATTCGGCATGCGGTGTCATGCATATCAAGCCTCAGTCGGTGTTTCTTTCCGTACTGCCCATTTCCCATACCTATGAATTCACGGTCGGATTTCTTCTTCCGCTGTTAACCGGCTGCCGGATTGTGTATGCCGGCAAGACACCAACACCCGCCATTCTGCAAAAGATTTGTGTAATAGAGCAGCCGCACGTCATGCTGGCTGTTCCTCTGATTATCGAGAAGATCTTTAAGAAACGGATCCTTCCGACGGTTGAACAGAGCCGGATGTTGACATTTTTCTGCCGTTTCAGCGTCAGCAGGAAAGTGATCTATCGTAAAATCGGCGCTAAATTGCAGGCCTTTTTCGGCAAGCGCCTCATGCTGATGGGAATCGGCGGTGCAGCTTTGAACCCGGATGTAGAACTCTTTCTCCGTGAGTCTGATTTCCCTTTTTTGGTTGGATACGGATTGACCGAATCATCCCCCCTGCTTTCCGGCGGTCCCCACGGGGATGGTACCGTTGCCAAAGGATCAGTTGGCAAGGCCGTTCCTCGAGTGGAGTTACGGGTCGACCATCCTGATCCGAGGACGGGAATAGGTGAGATCCAGGCTCGGGGGCCAAACATCATGCGTGGGTATTACAATGACGACGAAGCGACGCGGGAAACCTTCACCGAAGACGGATGGTTGCGAACCGGGGATCTGGGGTGGATCGATTCCTTTGACAACCTGTTCATCAAGGGGCGCTCCAAATCGGTGATCGTACTGTCTAATGGAGAAAACATCTATCCCGAGACGATTGAACACAAGATCAATGCCTTTCCCTGTGTGGTTGAATCACTGGTGGTGGAGAACCGGGGAGTGTTGGAGGTCTGGGTGTATCCGGATTACGAGTTTATCGACGGCAAGACCAAAGGGCAGAGTCGTTCCCAGCGACATCGGTATATCATTACCACCCTTGAGGAAATACGGACTGCGGTGAACGAGCAACTTCCGTCTCATTGCCGGTTGGCAAGGGTGCTGGAGCGTCGGGAACCCTTTATCAAAACCGCAACGCACAAGATAAAACGATACTTCTATACTGCTGACACCACGCATCTGTAGGCGCCACCTCACTCAGCCCAGTAGCAGGCGGTTGGAGAATTGAATAATTGGTATGATGAACCAACCGATGAAGCCGGTATAAAAGAGGACCAGGATGAGAATGAAGCCGAAGGGCTCGAACCGGGCATAGCTGCGTGCCACATCCGGCGGTAAAACACCCATCAGCACCTTGGATCCGTCCAGTGGTGGTATCGGGAGGCAGTTGAAAACCGCCAGCATGATATTGATCCAGACACTGGCCACCAGCATGCCCACCAATGGTTGCAGGAAAAAGAGCGGCAGGATCGGGACCAGGACCAGAAGATGAGCAAGGAAGGCACTGGCGATGGCTATGGCCACATTGGCTCCCGGACCGGCAAGGGCGACCAGCAGCATGCCACGTTGCGGATCTTTGAAATATCCGGGGTTCACAGGCACCGGTTTGGCCCAGCCGATTTTCATAATGATAAAGGCGAGAACACCCAAAGGGTCCAGATGTTTTATGGGATTCATGGTGAGCCGTCCTTCGTTTTTGGCGGTGGGGTCACCCAGGCGGTAGGCAACATACCCGTGCGCCAGCTCGTGCACGGTGATGGCAAAGAGGAAAGGAGGCGCCAGCAGGAGTAATTGCCGGATAATGGCATGTATGTCAAATTCCATAAATTTAGTGTAAACGGGTTACAACCGATAACGGTTTTTTGCGTAAAGAAAGGAAAGGGTCAGATAGGATAGAAGATAAGAAACTCTTGATGAAAAGCCACAAAAAAACGGTCTCCTGGGTCCGTGAACGTCCGGGCCAACGCCACGAAGGAGCGTGGGTGAGGGCGTATTGTAAAAAATGCTGCCGCACATAT
>SKJK01000165.1 GCA_007121995.1 Desulfobulbaceae bacterium | reverse complement strand
TGATGCCAATGGGCATCAAGCAGGGAACTGACTGTCTTCATGGCGGTGTGCGGTCTATCTGCTGGCTTGCTTTGTTAATGGCTTTCTGGGGGGACAACAGGGGCATCGCAGAGGTTGCTCCCTTTTTCATAGCCGCGAACCCAGACAGCGAGGTAGGTATCGACATAATCCAGCCAGGCGGAAAAGGTAATCGGGTCAGTGGCATGGCGATACATGCGGGCGGTGACTACGGCGCTGCCGGCCGCGTAATGGCGGCAATCGGCGCAGTCGGTATCCGGGACACAGCAGGCTGCATCCCGGTCCCAGCGCAAATCGGTGCGATATTGGCGAAAGGATCGGCCCAGACCGATGGCAGTGGATGGATTCATGCGCGGATAGGAGCAGGAAAAAACCTCGTGCAGTCCGCGTTCGTGGGTATGAGCAACGATGTTGTACCAGGAAAAGAGAACGGTTTTTGGATATGTGGTCAGCAACTCGGCCATCACTTCCCGGGTGCGGAGAAGAGAGTGCCGGGTATGACGGAGGGGACCATGGTAGCCAAGGGGGGCGGAAAACATGTTGAAAGTGATCTGATGGCCATGCTCCGCCAGTTCCCGGGTGACTTCCCGAGCCTCGTCGATATTGCCGGGGGTAAAGGTGTAGACAAAAACGGCCCGGGGATCATAACGGTAATTGGCCATCTGCCGGACAAGCATGTTGTCTGCTTTTCTGATTGCTCTGCTGGTCTGATCATTACCCCAGACGGAAATGTGGATGCGGTAGTCGATGTCTGGGGGCATGGTTTTCAGGCCGTTGGTGGCAATGGTGCCCAAAGGGATGATGTCCGCGCAGATCCGGCAAAGCTCCGGTACCAGGGAGGGTTCAGCTCCAGCCAGGACGGCGAAGGTGATTCCCCGCTGTTGTTCCGCCTCCATCAGGGCTCGCCATGCGGATTCATCCCGGTTTTCTGCGGCAAGTTGCTTTTCACCGGTGAAATAATAACAGCCCTCGCAGCGAATGGTGCAGCGATTGGTCATGTCATAGGTGGATTCTCGCAGATAAAAGTAGCGACGAACCTTCTCCCACCGTTCTTTGATGGCCGGATCGGCGATAATATCAGAGAACCGGTGAACCGTTGTGCCGGGGTGCTGAACGGTCATTTACTCGCCGCTGCTCCGTTTCTCGGCGATATATTCGGCGATGATGCGCAGGGTGGTCAGTCTGGGGTAATCATCCTCATCGATCCGGATACCGAATTCGTCCCGGATGACCAGGGCAATGGTAGCCAGGTCCATGCTGTCGATGCCCACCTCGTCGACGAGGTCGAGATCAGCGTCAAAGGTTTCCGGGGTGACGTCTTCCAGTTTAAGTTCGTTGATGATAATGTCGGCTATGCGGGTAATGGTCTGCTGGGTATCGGTGGTCATGGGCATACTGCGGGTTCCTGGGTAATGGCCAGAAGCATCGTGCCGGAGCACACCTCCTGAGCCTCGCTTGTTATTCGAAAGGTGTACAGGTTCGGAGTTTTCATGGCCGTGGCCAGGATCTCCAGTTGTTCGCCGGGGGAGACGATTTTTTTGAATTTTACTCTGGTCAGTCGTTGAATATGCCGTTGTTCCCCAGTGTTTCGGGCTATGACATCAGCGACCATGTCCAACTGGGCAATGCCCGGGAGAATGGGAGATTCGGGGAAATGGCCGGAAAACCATGGCGAGGTGTCATCGACGGTGACAAGAGCCTGGATCGCATCCGGTGCGATTTGATTCAAGTTGAGCAACGAATACCACATGATGCTTCCTTATGTCCATGCAAAATATCGGTGTACGGCCGCAATGGATGCCTGGAGCGATGATGGATATCGTTGTCCCGTGCCGGAAATCGTTTGCTGATGACAGCCGGGCCATGGGCGTCCGGTGCAGATAGATGCGGTCGCCAGATCATCGTGCCAGGTGCTCCCATAAAGGGCCGGTGAATCCCCGCCGATGCAGGGCGTGGATCACTGCCGCAGCCTGGGTGCCGCCAGCACCTGTCACCCAGTTACGCCGACCGTTGGCCCGCCGGGTGACCAGAGAATGCATAGTCTCCAGGGCAAGGTCGTCTGGCTGGTAGAAGACCGGTTGCAGCATGTTGTCGTGGGCATTGATTTTTCCTTCGGCCAGAGCCGTTTCATACAGGGCGGTGCCGGGATAGATGCGGATGCCGATGAAAAAAAAGAAGACCGCTTTATCGAGTTGTTCGATAGCATCCAGGCTTTCGGTGATTGTTTGCTCCGATTCACCCGGACCACCAAGAAGAAAGTAATGGGCTGTATGCAGGCCGGCGGCGCGGGCTTGTTGATGGGCCGGGGACACGTCCTCGGGCCGAAAGGGTTTGCGAAAGGCCTTGAGCATGGTGGCCGAGAGAGATTCGGTGCCAAACTCGACATGGCGACAGCCCGCTGCCGCCATGGCGGCGAAATATCCCGGCGGTGGCGCCAGGGGGGCAAAAAAAGCACCCCAGGGGATGGTTATCCCTGCGGTACGCAACGCCTCGGCCACCGCCAGGCTGTGGCGGACATCGGAATTGAAGGCAGAGTCGGTAAAAAACAGATATCGTGCCCCGGCCCGCTCCAGTTGCAGAGCAGTGCGGGCCACCTCGCCGGGATCGGTGAGGCGGTGGGTGCTGCCCTCAATACCCGGGTAGGGGCAGTAACTGCACTGGAAAACACAGCCGCGTTTACTTTGCAGATTGAGCATGCCGCCGTTGTCCAG
>SKJK01000263.1 GCA_007121995.1 Desulfobulbaceae bacterium | reverse complement strand
GAACCTTTCATGGATTCAATATAGATCCGTGTGCCGTTGAAAATGTCATTGCCATACGAGAACTGTAAAAACACGCTGAGCTCAAAGTTCTGGTAGCTCAGACGGTTTGTCAATCCACCAATGAAATCGGGGTTGGGGTCACCGATCTTGGTCCGGTCTGCAGCAGTGATCTCTCCGTCTCCGTTGATATCGGCGAATACAATGTCGCCGGTTGAGGGGTCAACCCCCAGGCTTTTGTATCCATAAAATATTCCAATGGGTTCACCCACCCTTACACTGTTACTGCCGCGCCCGATGTTGTCAAGCGGCTGATCATTATACAAGGAAAGCACTTTGTTCCGGTTGCGGCTGAAGTTAAATGAGGTTGACCAGGAAAGGACGCGGTTTTCAATGTTCACCGTGTTGACAGTCAGCTCTATCCCTTTGTTTTCGAGCTCTCCAATGTTGGAGGTAATGCTTCCGAATCCGGAGGTGTAGGATATGGGTCTGCTGAACAACAGGTCTTTTGTATGATTGTAATAGTAATCCACACTTACTTCGAGGCGGTCATTAAACATGCCAACATCCACACCGGCATTGTACTGGTGCGTGGTTTCCCATTTCAAGTCCGGATTGGCAATCCCCCGGGGAAAAAGACCTGACTGTCCCAGGTAGTTTGCTCCACCTCCAACAAGTGCCATGTATGCAAAGTCGGGTATGCCGTCGTTTCCTGTTATGCCGTAACCGGCACGCAGCCGAAGCTCATTGATGGGGGTGTTCCATTCCTGGAAGAATCGCTCTTCCGAAACCCGCCATGCCATGGAGGCTGCAGGGAAGAACCCATAGCGGTTTTCATCACCGAACCGTGAAGAGCCGTCATAGCGAGCCGTAAAAGAGATGATGTATTTATAATCATAGTTGTAGCGCATTTGTCCAAAGAAAGAACTTATCCCCCTGTCTGTAAAAGGAGCACTGGCGCCTGTAATGGTTCCTGCTTCACTAATAGATTGGAAGTAAGGGTTTGGAAAGTCTACTCCGCGAATAAAAGAGCTTCTTCGCTGAAACATTTCAAAGGAGTAGCCACCCAACAGTTCCAGGTTGTGGAATGTGGCAAACGTGTTTAAATAGCGGATCGTGTTATTTGAAACAATATTGAGCACATTACTTTGCGCCGCCAGTCCGATTCCATTGGAGCGGGCACCCTGGCGCGTTGTGGCCGGATCATAGCTGTGTTCTCTCAGACTGAGGTAATCAAAGCCCCATTTGGTGCTTAGGGTCAGGTTATCAAGCAACCGGTAGTTAGCAAAAAGATTGCCAAGGGTGCGGTATGAGTGGGCTTCATTGATGGCCTCTTTTCCTATTGCAACGGGATTGGCAAAAGGTGCGTCTTCGTTGTAGCTGCCGTCAGGATCATACACCGGATAAATGGCAGGATTGGCAATTGCGTTGGCCAGCGGGGCATTAAGCGACTGATCCCCCTCAACCCTGTGATTCAACGAATACGATACACCTACGCTTAATCCCATGTCCAGGTTTTGGTTTACCTGGTGATCAAGGTTGACCCGTCCGCTCAATCTCTCAAAAGAGGTTCCCAGGAGTACACCCTCCTGATTGTAGTAGTTCCCGCTGACAAAAAACTGGGTTTTATCGTCACCGCCCATGGCCGAAAGCTCATAATTCATTTGAGGGGCGGTGCGCAACACTTCGCTGAGCCAATCGGTGTCCACCATCGGATCTGACGGCTGTGTTCCTTTCAGTTCGTGCCACTGTTCAGCGTTAAGCATCTCAAGGCGGTTTTCAATGTCCTGAATGCCGTAGGTGGCGTTAAACCTGACCCGGGTGTCTTGTTTGGCACCCCTTCTGGTAGTGATCAGGATCACTCCGTTGGTGGCACGTGCGCCATAAATCGCTGCTGCAGAGGCATCTTTAAGCACCGTGATGGATTCAATGTCGTTAGGGTTGATATCGGAAAGGGCATCTATCCCCTGACCGGAAAACCCCACTTGTCCGAAGTTTCCGGTAGTGACAGGGATTCCGTCTACAACCACCAGGGGTGCATTTCCGGCAGAAATGGAGCTCGATCCCCTGATTCGGATGGCGTTTGCCGCACCCGGTGTTCCGGAGCTTTGGGTAATCTGAACACCGGCCGAACGACCTTGTAATACACCATCAAGCGTTCGCATGGCAGATTCCTGAATGTCATCGTCGCCAACCACGCCTACCGATCCGGAAATCAGGCGTCGTGACTCCGTTCCATAACCGGTAACTACGAATTCGCCAAGCTGCGCAACAGCAGACTCCATGCTGACATTGATCTCTGACCTTCCGTCAACAGGAATGACCCGGGTCATCATCCCTACAAAGGAAAATACCAGCAGGTCTGCCGGTTCAACAAGAATTTCATAGCGTCCATCCATGTCGGTGATGGTTCCCCGTGATGTTCCCTGAACCATGACGGTAACACCCGGCAGGGTCATATCATCTTCATCGGCAGATGTAACCACCCCGCTTACCCTGATCTGCTGTGCAGACAGCGACGAAACAAACATCAGGGAAATAAAAAACAACAGAAACTTTTTCTTCATCGAATGATTGGTTTATTGATTGGTTGTTATTTTAATGATATATTGTTCAAACAATTATAGCAAAATTACAGAATTCTTCCGCTCTCATTACTCATAGGTGCCTTTTTTAAGCATTTGCTTGCCCTGCACCATCATCTGGCCCATTGCACAAACATGCTCAATCTCAAAG
>SKJK01000282.1 GCA_007121995.1 Desulfobulbaceae bacterium | reverse complement strand
CGGCAAGTTCTATCATTCCCGGCATCAGTTTTCTCATCAGCGGCGACAACACTGTTGCCGAGGTGATAGCCGGTGGTGAGGATGCGCCGGTGTACTCGAATATAGCCGATTTTTTCTTTCAGGTCGTTTTTGTGGCCACCGCCATGTCCATTATTTCCGGTGCAGTGGCTGAACGAATGAAATTGTGGTCTTTTTTCCTTTTTGCCGTGGTGCTCTCAGGTTTCATTTATCCCATCCAGGGCTATTGGAGCTGGGGTGAGGGTTTTCTGGATGGACTGGGATATAGTGATTACGCCGGTTCTGGCATCGTGCACATGGCTGGTGCCTCGGCAGCCCTGGCAGCTGTGCTGCTGCTCGGACCACGCAAGGGAAAATATGGGCCTGATGGTCGGGCGCGAGCCATACCCGGCGCTAACCTGCCCCTGGCCACTCTGGGAACGTTTATTTTGTGGATGGGCTGGTTCGGATTTAACGGTGGCTCGGAGTTGATGGTTTCGGACGTGGAGTCAGCCAATACCGTGGCATTGGTCTTTGCCAACACCAACCTGGCTGCTGCTGCCGGTGTTGTCGCCGGCTTGATTACCGCCCGGCTGTTGTTCGGGAAGGCGGACCTGACCATGGGGCTCAACGGTGCTCTCGCCGGTCTGGTTGCCATAACAGCAGGGCCTGATACACCGTCTATGCTGCTGGCAACGATGATCGGGGCCGCTGGCGGTGTTATTGTTGTTTTATCCATCGTCACCCTCGATAAACTGCGGATCGATGATCCGGTGGGTGCCATTTCAGTACATGGTGTGGTCGGTATCTGGGGCTTGTTGGCGGTGCTCTTCTCCAATGAAGATGCTTCATTGGTCGGACAGCTGGCCGGCATAGCCTCAATCTTCGGTTTTGTCTTTATAGCCAGCCTGATTGTCTGGTTCCTCATTAAGGTCACCATGGGCATCCGTGTTGACGAAGAAGTGGAATATAAAGGTGTGGATCTGGATGAATGTGGTTTGGAGGCCTATCCGGAATTCACCGGAGCCGCAGGTTCAGGTAGATAAAAACAGCTTTTTCAATTTTGATTCATTCCTGCTTGCGGCCGGACAGCATCAGCTGTCCGGCCGTAAGCTGTTGTTGGTAAAAAATAAAATCGGGGCGGTTCATGACTTGCGAAGGACTGATCAGCGGAACCTTTCATCGGGTTGCAAGGTCATGGTCTACAACACAGGTTTTGCAATAACCTGCTAAGTCGGCTATGGTGACCGGCGTGACTTTTCACAGAAATAAGAGGTGTGCGGCCAAGGTAAAACTATCTATCAGCAGGTGAGAAATGATCAATAAAGTTATTTTAATCGGCAACCTGGGAGCTGATCCGGAGGTTCGTTATACGCAGGATGGCGCTCCGGTCGCTTCGTTTTCGGTGGCAACCACGGAACGATGGAAGGGACAGGACGGCCAGATGCAGGAACAGACCGAATGGCATCGGATCGTCGCCTGGCGCCGTCTGGCGGAAATCTGTGGCGAATACCTTGCCAAGGGTTCCAAGGTTTATATCGAAGGCAAGTTGCAGACCAGGAAATGGAAGGATCAGAACGGTGTCGATCGCTATACTACCGAAATCGTCGCCCGGGAGATGAAGATGCTTTCACCCCGCGGAGCGACTGGAGGGGCCGGCAATGAATACAGTGGTTCCGGTCCGGGGTATGGCGGTGATTCGTTTCAGCCGCCGCCCACAGGCGAGGATGTCCCGTTTTAGGAGCTTGCATTTCCGCACCCTTTATGCATGCAGGCCGGATCATGAATCCGGCCATTTTTATTTCTGACTCGAATGCGACGGTTTCAGATGCAGGATAAGCCACTCAGGACAAGCAGTCGGAAACTATGACAGAGATGTGACAGAGTTGTTGACGGCATGTTTTGCTTTCGCAAGGGGAAAAAAGCAGATATGCCTGTCGTTGGTGCCAGGAGCGAGGGCCTCGCCACTGCGGGCACTATTTTCCTTGACAGATGGGGATAGGGTCGGTAATGAATAGCCGTTCATTTTCTTGCTTGTGGTAACCTGTTGTACACAGAAGTTTTACGATCGTTTTTTATTATGTCAACGGAAGAGGTCTGATTCATGGAAACAGAACTGGTGCTGTCAGCAATGGCCCTGATCGGAATTGCCATCTTTGTACCGCTGATCATGCTGGTAACAAAGGTCATTGGTCCACGTGCCGGCGGAAAGGCGAAAAACGAGCCGTATGAGAGCGGTGTCAAGCGGATGATTGGTCTGGCGGAACAGAAGTTCAGTGTGAAGTTCTATCTGGTCGCCATTCTCTTTATTCTCTTTGATATTGAGGCGGTGTTCATGTACCCGTGGGCGGTCAGTGTTCGTGAACTGGGCTGGTACGGATTTTGGTCAATGGGTGTGTTCCTGGTACTGCTGAACACAGGACTGGTTTATGAAATTAAGAAAGGGGTGCTCAATTGGCGTTAGGATTAGAAGCTAGTTTAGGTGATTCGGTACTCACAACCAAACTGGATGCAGTCATAAACTGGGGTCGTGGGTACTCGTTGTGGCCGTTTGTTTTCGGAACTGCCTGCTGTGCGATCGAATTCATGAGCGCCGCTGGAAGTCAGCATGATATCTCCCGGTGGGGTGCGGAGGTCGTTCGTTTCTCCCCCCGTCAGGCAGATCTGCTACTCGTCTGCGGTACCATCAGTTACAAGCAGGCCCCGATTCTCAAACGAATTTATGATCAGATGCCCGAGCCCAGGTGGGT
>SKJK01000056.1 GCA_007121995.1 Desulfobulbaceae bacterium | reverse complement strand
TGAGCCGAGCATCTATCCTCACCTGATCGAAATGCTCCGTTTCCTTGGCAACCAGGGGCTGGAGATCGAGATGTTTACCAACGGCAGTGGGGTGACCGCTGAACTGGCTGCGGTGCTGGCTGAGGAAAAAGCGCGGGTGGTGATCAAGATGAACTCCCGTCAGGCCGAGGTGCAGGATCGGCTTGCCGGCAAAACAGGGGCGTTTGCCTCCATCAATCAGGCCCTGGCGACTTTGCAGCAAGCCGGCTATCCTTCGCCGGAGCTTTTTCTTGCCGCCAGCACCGTGATCTGCCGTCAGAACATTGACGAGCTGCCCGCCCTGTGGCAATGGTTGCGGGAGCAGGGCATCGAGCCCTACTTCGAGGTCCTCACCCCCCAGGCCAATGCCCGGGAAAACAGCTGGCTTGCCGTGGATCCCCTGGAACTTCGTGACCTGTTCGTCCGGCTTGCCACCATGGACCGAGAACGCTTCGGTCGCCAGTGGGAACCACAGCCGCCCCTGGTCGGCAACCGTTGCATGCGGCATCAGGTGTCTTGTGTGGTCACCGCCACCGGCAACGTCATGCCTTGTGTCGGGGTGACCATCCCCCTGGGGTCGGTCCGCACGCAGCCCCTGGCCGAAATTCTGCAGCACCAGGTAATAACGGATCTGAAAAATTATCGACAGATGATCAAGGGGCCTTGCGCCACCTGTGCCAAGAGTGCCGAGTGTTACGGGTGTCGGGGTGCCGCCTTTCAGCTCACCGGTGATTATCTGGCTTCGGATCCGACCTGTTGGCGCCACAGCATGGAGGCGGCGGCACCGCCACGGTCAAGACAATCCAGGACCGCTTCCTGAAGTTCCTGACGGCCGGGGCAGGCAATTCGGCTGCTTTCATCCTGATCCTTTTCCCAGTAGCGATAGATTCCCTCCATGCAGATTCTTCTCCTCAATCCACCTGACTGCGGACGCAGCATTCCGGAAGAACGCTTCGGCATCACCTCGATCAAGCAGATTTTTCGCGGCGAACCGCTGGGCCTGGAGGAGTTGGCCGGCAATCTTGGTGACCATAGCGTCCGGTTGGTGGATTTAAAAGCAGACCCCGGGGGGCTGGAAACTGAGCTGGCTTCATTTCGCCCCGATATTGTCGGGATTACCGGAATGACGTGTGAAGCCAACACCGTGCGTCGTCTCGCCGAGGAGATTGGAAGAACTGGTTGCTTCGGGTCGCTTGCGAAGCGGTGAGCGTATTCTTGGGATGATCCCGGAAAGCGGCAGATTTTCCGTGGGCTATGTCCTGTTTCGAGTTATCTGAGACCCAATGTGGGCTGCCAGGGTGGCAACGGAAGCGAGAATCATGCGACTGCTGTTTTCCGAAGCAATGCGGACGCCGTACTTCTGCTGCACCATGACCACGATTTCCAGGGCGTCGAGTGAATCAATGCCCAGGGGAGAGTCAGGGCCGATGAGCGGGTCATGAGCGCTGATGGTGTCGATGTCGACATCGTGCAGATTGCAGGTGGTGCATATTGCGGTCAGGAGTTCCTGTTCAAATGGGGTAGACACTGTTTTTCCTGTTGGGTGCTTGTGGTTTTCTGATCCAGGCTTTATGTATCCCAACGGCAGACTCGCTGCCAGGATAAAATAAGCAATACCAGCGAGAAAAGGAGCAACCTGGCCAGGTCGGGAATGATGGTGGCAAACGAACCTTCTCGCACCAGCAGTTCGGCAAAGGCGTTGACCCCCCAGTTGAGCGGAGACAGGATGCTGAGGTGCTGCATCAAATCCGGCATGGCATAGACCGGCACCATCACCCCACCCATGGCGGCACTGGTCACGACCAGGGTGGGCCCCAGGGTGGAGGCCTGTTCAAAGGAATGGCACAAGGTGCCGAGCAGGATGCCGAATGCGCCGGCTGCCAGGCCACAGGCGCAGACAAGAAGAGCGACAGGTGCCACCACTTCGGCGGACAGGGAGAAAGCCGGCAGACCCAAGTGCGGGAACAGGTGGATGCCGATGAGGACAATGAGCAGGAACTGGGCGATGCATACGCCAAGATAGGCTGCCATTTTTCCGGCGAGCAAATGCAACGGCGAGACTGGCATACCGGCAAGTCGCATGGCTATGCCGGTACGTCGTTCTTCCAGGATGGTACCGGCTATGGGAATGGCGATGAAAAACATGCCGAACAGGGCCCAGGCCGGTACGTTCTGATCCACCGGGCTGCTTGCAGCCTCGAAGGTGAGGCGATCAGGCGCGGCCGCCCGGTCACCGATGGCCAGCAAGGGTTGGCTGAAGACCTTTTGCAGCCTGGCAGGGGCAATCAGGGCAGGTGGATCGCTGGTCCCAGGGGCACCGACATGTTCAGCGAGGATGTGGGCCAGACCGGCGACTTTCAGCTCCATTTCCGCAGCCAGAACAGCGATAGCCAGTCGTGCCCGGATACCGGCGCGAAACCCGGCCATGGTCGCCGGATCAAAGAGTATTTCAATCGATGGCAGAGGGGCGGCCGCAATTGATTGCCCCGCATCGGCGTGGGTAAAGAGGCGTTCCACCTCCCGCTTCAACCGGTGGGACGTGCCGGCAGCGATAATGATGCCGGTTTGTTCACTGCCCTCGGCAAGCAGGGAGCGAAGCGTTTGTTGCTGCTCATTACCGCCTTCCCACTCTCTGATCTGCAGGTTTGCGGTGGTCAAGGCGGTGCGGAGTGCCTGGCTGAATTGTCCCTGGTCCTGGTCGAGCAGCAGAATCTCTGTGGGACGCTGGCCGG